>JALWHQ010000106.1 GCA_026983525.1 Anaerolineae bacterium
CGCGCGCGCTGGTCAACAATCCCGAGTTGCTCATCCTCGACGAGCCCACGACCGGCGTGGATGTGGCCGCCACAGATGCCCTCTACACCCTGCTGCACACCTTCCACGACCAGGGCATGACTATTCTGGTCGTCTCCCACGATGTGGGGGTGGTCGCAAGTTACGTGGATACGGTGGCCTGTATCAACCGTCGTCTTGTGGCTCACGGGCGCCCGAAGGAAGTCCTGGGCTCGGAGCAACTGGCCCAGATGTACGGGTGTGATGTGGCCCTCTTCACCCACGGTCGGGTGCCCCACATTGTGGTGGGGGTGGAGGAACCGGAGGCGGAAACCGAGACTGACGTGGAGGCGGACTTCTGATGGAGATTTTGACTTACGGGTTCATGCAGCGTGCGTTAGCCGCGGGCGCGCTTATCGGCGTTGTCACCGCCGTTGTTGGTGTGTACGTCGTATTGCGGGGCATGTCCTTCATTGGCGCGGGCATTGCTCATGCGTCCTTTGGGGGCGTGGCTTTAGGCTTCTTTCTGGGCGTGAACCCCTTGCTGAGCGCGGTGGTCTTCTGTCTCTTAGTGGCCTGGGGCATCGCCGGCCTCTCGATCTCGGGGAAGATTCGTGAAGATACCGCGGTGGGGATTTTCTTCGCCTCGACAATGGCCTTTGGTATCTTGCTCATCGGGTTGATGGGAGGTTACAACGTCGAATTGTTCAGTTATTTGTTTGGCAGCATTCTGGCTGTTACTCCTGCAGATCTCTGGCTCACTGTAGGGCTGGGCGTGTTGGTGCTGGGAGTGATTGTAGCCTTTTATAAGGAATTTCTGTTTATTACGTTTGATCCGGAAGGCGCGCGTGTTGTAGGGTTGCCTGTAAGGGGGCTGCATGTCTTGTTGCTTAGCCTCATCGCCCTGACGATTGTTATCTCCATCAAGGTCGTGGGCATCGTGCTGGTGTCTGCCCTCATTGTCACCCCCGCGGCCGCGGCCTGGCAACTCACCAACCGCTTTCACGTGATGATGGGACTATCCGTAGCCTTCGGAGTGCTGGCTGCGTTGGGAGGATTGATGCTTTCTTATTGGCTCAACACGGCGTCCGGGGCTACCATTGTACTCTTCGCCACGATGCTTTTCTTCGGTGCGTTCGTCGTAGGCTCGCGGGGGTGAAAGGGAGCCACTCTCTCATCTCCTCACTCTTCCGGTAAGAACGCGACGGCTTCGATCTCGATGAGTGCCCCCAAGGGCAACGCGGCTACCTGGACGGTGGACCGGGCGGGCGGAGATTCAGGGAAGTACTCGCCGTAAATAGTGTTCACCGTCTTGAAGGCAGACAAATCTATCATGTAGATGGTTGTCTTGACCACAGTGGACAAGTCAGCGCCCGCTGCTTTGAGCACGGCCTGCAGGTTGGACATGACCTGCCGTGTTTGGGCTTCCAAGCCTTCCCTCAATTGGCCCGTAGCCGGATCGATGCCTATTTGTCCCGCTGTGAAGATCAGGTTCCCTACCCGAACAGCCTGAGAATAAGGGCCAACAGCAGCCGGCGCCTTCTCGGTGTGGACGATTTCTCGCCTCATCGTGTCACCTCTCCGTTAGATGATTTTTCCTGGAATATCTACATGATAAAGCCAATTTGCTCTCAGGGAAACCTGGCCATCCTCCAGTGAGAACTTCCCTCGTGTGCTCTGGCGCGCTATAATGCCTGAAGTTGAACGATATCGATATGGAATCAGGAGGGTGGAGTATATGGGCACGTATCTCTACATCGTGCAGATTTTGTTAGGCATTGCGCTGATCGTGCTTGTGTTGTTACAAACAAAAGGTGCCGGCCTAAGTGGGGTTTTCGGGGGGCAGGATGTATATGCTACCCGCACGCGACGTGGCTTGGAGAAGACGTTGTTCAATGCCACTATAGGCGTGGCCGTCGCGTTTTTCCTGGTATCCCTGGTCTCGGTGATGATTTCCGGGTAGTTGGTGTGTTGGCGCGTGTACACCGGTGGCAACTCATTATTGCCCTCTTAGGGGCAGTGTTGCTTTTGGGAATTCTCAGCCTGGCCTCCTATACTTATGTCACTGTCCTTATTCCCACCTATGGGGGAACATATCGAGAGGGCATGGCCGGGGCTCCTCGTTTCCTTAATCCCTTGCTCAGCCCCTACAATATGGTTGATCAGGATATCAACGCTCTGCTTTATCGTGGTTTGGCCCGCTTTGACGAGCAAGGGCGTGTTGTCCCTGATCTGGCAGAAGGATGGGAGGTGAGTCCTGACGCGCGGGTGTTTACCGTTCGCCTCAAGCCCGGCCAACGCTGGCAAGACGGCGTCCCCGTCAGCGTAGAGGATGTGCTGTTTACCTTCAAGATCCTCCAGGATTCTGATTTCCCCGGTGATCCGAGCATCAAGGATCTCTGGCAGCAAGTAACCATTGAACAAGTGGACAGCACCTCTGTCCGGTTCACCTTGGAGGATTCCTTTGCTCCCTTTCTGGATCAGTTGACTATGGGGTTGCTACCAGCCCACGTCTGGCGGGCTGTGCCCCCCAATCTTGTAGATCGTTCCCGGTTGAACTTTCAACCGGTGGGTAATGGCCCATTTCAGGTACAGGCCCTTGATACCATCAGCATTACCTTGAAGCCCAACCCGACATTTCCCGGCCCCCGTCCTTATATCGATGCCATCAACTTACGTTTTTATCCCGACGATCAGGCCGTCATCGAAGCGTACCGCCACAAGGAAGTGGACGCGGTGGCCCACATTCTTCCTCAAGATTTGCCCGCGGTTCAGGCTTTTCCGGACATGAGCCTTTTCTTCAGCCCTATGCCCGGGTACACAGTAATCTTGCTCAACCTTCAAAACCCCAATGTGCCCTTCTTTCAAGAAAAAACACTCCGTCAGGCGCTCCTGTACGCCATCGACCGGCAAGCCTTGATCGATGAGTACCTCAATGGCATGGGCATTGTGGCCCACTCACCCATCTTGCCCCACACGTGGGCCTATACGGACAGGGTGAAGAAGTACCCTTACGACCCGGACAAGGCGCGCGCGTTATTGGAAAAGGCTGGCTGGGTTGACCAGGACGGCGACGGTGTGCGGGAAAAGGACGGTATCCCCTTACGTTTCACGTTGCACGGGGATGACGATCCGACACGGGTGAGGATTTTGCAAGCCGTGGCGCGCGCGTGGCGCGAAATCGGGGTGGACGCGATTGCCCAGCCGGTGACGTTCCCCGGACTGGTGGGGGACTTCTTGGAGACGCGAGCCTTCGAGGCCGCTCTTGTCGCCTGGCGATTGTACGGTGATCCGGATCCTTATCCCCTTTGGCATTCTTCGCAAGTGGAAACCGGACAGAACTACGCGGGTTGGCAAAACCTGGAGGCGGACAAACTCATGGAAGAAGCGCGGCGTACGCCCGATCCCAACCGTCGTATTCGCTTCTATCGGGAATTTCAGCAACTCTTCGCCGAGGAAGTGCCCGGCCTCTTGCTGTATCATCCCGTTTACGCGTTCGGTGTTAGGAACACGGTGAAGAATGTGACTGTAGGCCGACTGCACAAGCCTGGCGATCGCTATCGCACCATAGCCTCGTGGTACATCCGTGTGCGTCGCGTGCCCATCACCGCTGTGACCCCCTCGCCCTGACTACTTGAGCACGGCCCGCCCTCGGCCGCCTCCTTCGTCAGGCCCCACGATGCCTCGCGCTTCCAGTTCCTCGATCAGTTCCTGGGCGCGCTTGAACCCAATGCGCAATTTGCGCTGCAAGAACGAGGCTGACACCCGCTCCTCACTCTGGATGACGTTAAGAGCCTGCTCTATCAAGTCACCCTCCGTTTCCTCTTCCAGAGAAATGTTGGCCCATGGCGCGGCCGAGGGCGTGGTCTCAGGCCAATGTTCGAGCCACCATGTGACCACACGATGGATTTCCTCGTCGGAGACATATGCTCCTTGCAGACGTACGGGAGCGGGGCGGTCGGGAGGAAGAAACAGGGCATCCCCGCGTCCGAGCAAGGCCTCAGCTCCAGGCATGTCCAGAATGACGCGTGAATCCACTTGAGAAGTTACCTGGAACGCCAATCGAGCGGGAAAATTGGCTTTGATGAGGCCGGTGATGACATCCACGCTCGGGCGTTGTGTCGCCACTACCAGGTGGATACCCGTAGCTCGGGCCATCTGGGCCAGCCGTGTGAGCATGTGTTCCACTTCCCCCTTCGTCGCCAGCATAATGTCTGCCAATTCGTCGATAACCACGACGAGATAGGGAAGCGTGGGTTGATAGTGTCGTCGAGCCCAGGTATTGTATCCGATGAGATCGCGCACTTTGGCTTGAGCGAAGAGGCGGTAGCGATCATCCATCTGCAACATGATCCAGGTGAGGGCCCGGAGCACATCATCTACATCCGTGACGACCGGACCGATAAGATGTGGAATGCCTCCAAAAGTAGTGAGTTCCACCCGTTTAGGATCGATGAGAACAAAGCGTACTTCGTACGGTGTGTTACGCATCAACCAGGTGATGATCATGCTGCTGATCGCTACGGATTTGCCCGAACCTGTGGCACCAGCAATCAGTAGGTGGGGTAGTTTGGTTAGGTCGGAGATGATGGGATTACCCGTTACGTCACGACCCAAGGCAAGGGTCAGGGGATTGCGCCGTCGTTGGTACTCATTTGTCGCGAGTAACCCCCCCAGGTGAACAACGCTTATTTGCGGGTTAGGAACTTCGATGCCCACATAGGGTTTGCCAGGAACGGGCGCTTCGATGCGAATGGGAGCGGCTTTTAAGACCAGGGCGAGGTCGTTTTCCACGGCAAGAATACGCCGTACAGAGACACGCCGTTTTTTCCCTCCCTTCTTGATGGTCAGAGGTTGGATGCAGTATTGGGTCACGGCTGGGCCTTGGTTAATTTCCACCACTCGCACGGGAATACCGAAGCCGGCCAAAGTCTCCCGGATGATGCGGGCGCGCTTTTGTACTTCGGCGGCGGAGACGACGAATTCGTCTCGCTGTTCCAGCAGGGATAGGGGGGGCAATCCATACCCGCGCTCGACCTCAATCTCCTGCAATACGCGTCTGGTGGGTTGTTCGACCTTTTCCCCAGATGAACGGCTGAACCACTCGCGCAGGCGGCTTAACATGGTGTTGTGTCGCGTTCCTTCCACGATAGGGGGAGGAGTTTCGTTGGGTAGATGCCAGCCCAGCCAAGGTCCCAATTGGGCACGCAGCCACAGATTCCATTGCCAAAGGGCATCCCGGTTCAGGACGATGGGACTGTAGAAGTAGAGGAGGGCTCCACCTATGGTGAGGAGGAAAATGAGCATAGGAACGACCAAAGATGGTCCGAGCAAGGTGGCAAGCGCGCGAACGAGCGCATAGCCAACGAGTCCTCCCGGATACTCTTGCTTCCCAACATCACTTTGTAAGGCAAGTAGGCCCAGCACGGCCCATCCCAGCAGTTCAAAGCCTGCCCAAAAGCGTGGATCGATATTTTCCCACGTTAAGTGCAACTGAGGAAGCAGGGGAATAAGGGCCAAGAGAAGGGCCAAAGGCCAGGAGGCAAGCCCCCAAAGGGCACTCCAAAGCGTCCACGCGCGAGGAAATAGAGGGAGAGAGATTAAATGCCCGATTCCCACCATAAGGGGAAAGACGAACACCCACCGAAAGGGCACGCGCACGGCATAGGCCCTTGCCCGTGCCACGAGAAAACCCATTTGCCGTAAGCGATCAATCCATGTTAATTGTGGCGTCGATGTCGTGCGTCGATGTGTAGCCAATGTGCAGCCGTTTCCTCATACATCTACTTGGCGCAGGCTTAATGCCAAGCGCCGATGTTTCCCATCCACATGAAGCACCCGCACCCGTACCCGTTGACCCTTGGATACCACTTTCGATGGATCGACAAAAGGTGCGTCGTCCATCTCGGAGATGTGAATAAGGCCCTCGATTCCCGGTTCCAGGCGCACGAACGCGCCGAAGCGGGTGATATGCGTGACCGTGCCTTCCACCGTGTCTCCTACCCGGTATCGCTGTTCCACACCATCCCACGGGTCGGGAGAGAGTCGCTTCAGGCTTAAGGCTATCTTACGCTCATTGGGCTTGACGCCCAAAACGTAGACCCGCACAGGATCGCCCACACGAACGACATCCGTAGGATGTTCCACCCGATCCCAGGAAAGTTCCGACACGTGAACCAGTCCTTCTACGCCTCCCACATCCACAAATACCCCATATGGGGCTATTCGGCTTACATGCCCGTCCAGGATATCACCTGGTTTTAACGTGCTCCAAAGGCGTAATGCATTCTCGTCTTCCAGGGCTGCCCGCTCGGAGAGAATGAGACGGCCCCGCTCGCGATCGATTTCGATGATGCGCAAGCGCAATGTCTGGCCAATCTTGCTTCCCAGCACGCGCAGCCGTTCTTCAATATCGGGCAAGCGGGGGAGGTTGAGCATGTGCGAGGTAGGCACAAATCCCTGGATGGAGAGGTAATCGACGAGAACGCCCCCTTTATTGCAATCGACGATGGTAAGTTCAAGAATCCGATGCTGACGCATGTCCTCCTCCGCGCGAGCCCAGTCCTCTGGTTTTCCCTTATTCCACACTCGGGAGGGCCGGGCTGGCTTGAGGGGAGGGGGAGCGCGCTTTATACGGGGGCGAGTACGTCGTTGTCCAAAGAGCCGGTTGTGGCGGGATGTAGGGAGTTCACCCTGCATCATCAATGCTTCCCAGTATCCTTCATCTGGCGGGGCAGGTGTACC
>JALWHQ010000107.1 GCA_026983525.1 Anaerolineae bacterium
CAAGTACTTCGGCAAGCGGGGCGAGCGCGTCGTCCAGGACAACCTGAAGGCGGTCCAGCGCGGGTACAACGAGGTGTTCGAGATTCCGTACGAGGTGATTCACGGGTTGAAGGTTGAAGGTTGAGGGAAGTTGCAAGTTGAAGGTTAAAGGTTGAAAGTGCGGGAAAGGGCAAGTTGGCGATTACCAGAGTTCCTGGGCGACGAGGAAACGTAACTTTCAACCTTTAACTTGTAACCTGTAACCAAAAAGGAGTGGAGCGATGGGTATTACGACGGATGTTGTTGACATCAAGAAGATTGCCGAGGGAGAGGGGAAACTCTCCCGCGAGGTGATAGATTTCGACCAGTTCTTTGAGCAGGTGGTGAAGGGATACAACGAGGGCTGGGGGCCCGAGGAGTTGCCCGCAGACCCGTACGTGGCCCGCAGTCTCATCCCCGCGGGCACCGCGTACTACCGCGATTTCTCCTACATCGCGCCCGAGATTCCCGAGTACATTCCCGAAAACTGCGTGGGCTGCATGACCTGCGTCACCGAATGTCCTGACACGGCCATCCTGGGCAAGGTGGTGGAACCCGTGGTGCTGGAGGAGATGCTGGCCCAGGAGCCCGAGGAGGTGCGCGAGGAACTGCGCCGCCACTTCGTGGAAACGACCAAGTACTACAAGACGTATGAAAAGAAGCAGCCGGGCTCGGGCGGCCTCTTCAGCATCTTCATTGACCCCACCAAGTGCAAGGGCTGCGCGGAGTGCGTGGAGGTCTGCCACGAGTTAGGCTACGACGCGCTGAAGATGATCAAGAAGGAAGACGACACGGTGCCCACCTACAAGAAGGGCATCGAGTTCTTCCGCAAACTGCCGCCCACGCCCAAGCGCTTCATCAACGAGCGCGTGCTCATCGACATGATGCTGGCGGAGGAGGCACTCCTCTACACGGGCGGCGCGGGCTCCTGCGCGGGCTGCGGCGAGGGCACCGCGCTGCGCATGCTCATGGCCGCCATGGGCTTCGCCTACGGCCGCGAGAACATCGGCCTCATCGCGGCCACGGGGTGCAACACGGTGTACGGCTCCACCTATCCGTACAACCCCTTCCTCACCCCGTGGAGCAACTCCCTGTTCGAGAACGCGGCCACCTTTGCCATGGGCGTGCGCGCCCGCTGGGACCAGATGGGCTGGAAGGACAAGGTCCTCTGGGTCATCGGCGGTGACGGCGCCATGTACGACATTGGCTTCCAGGCCCTGAGCCGCATGCTCGCCTCGGGCATGAACATCAACGTGTTCGTTCTGGACACCCAGGTGTACTCCAACACGGGCGGCCAGGCGAGCACCGCGTCCTTCATGGCCCAGGAGGCCAAGATGGCCGCGTTCGGCAAGGCCATCCAGGGCAAGCAGGAGCAGCGCAAGGAGATCGCCCGCATTCTGATGATGCACCCGGACGCGTTCATTGCCCAGACCACGTCCGCGCATTACAACCACTTCTACCGCGCGGTGCTGGACGCAGCCTCCTACGAGGGACCGTCCGTGGTCATCGTGTACACCACCTGCCAGCCCGAGCACGGCGTGGCCGACGACATGTCCGCGCACCAGGCCCGCCTGGCCGTGGACACCCGCACCTTCCCCCTGCTCATCTATGACCCGCGCAAGGGGGAAAGCATCCGTGAGCGGCTGAGCCTTAAGGGTAACCCCGCGGTCAAGGAGGACTGGTACCGCGACCCGAAGACGGGCGAGGTCTATGACTTCATCACCTTCGCCCGCACTGAGGGCCGCTTCGCCAAGCACTTCGACAAGGAGGGCAATCCCTCCCCCACGTTAATCCGCGCCAACGAAGACCGCCTGCGCAACTGGCGGATGCTGCAGGAGTTGGCGGGACTACGGTAGGACGTAGGTACGACTGTGTAGGGGCACGGCATGCCGTGCCCCTACACGTATCGTGACGAAGGGAGATGATGCCCATTCTTATCCTCGCCTCTGCGTCCCCCCGCCGCCAGGAGTTTTTGCGCCTCTTGGGCATTCCCTTCCGCGTGCACCCCGCGCACGTGGATGAGACCCCCCTTCCCGGTGAGCGGCCTGAAGAGCTGGTGGTGCGCCTGAGCCGCCTGAAGGCGGAGGCCGTGGCCCGCGAGGAGACAGGCCTGATCCTGGCCGCGGACACCATCGTCGTGTTCGAGGGGCGCGTCCTGGGCAAGCCGCGCGATGAAGACGAGGCACGCGCCATGTTGTGCGCCCTGCGCGGGCGCTGGCACCACGTCCACACCGCCATCACCCTCATCTCCAATCCCCAATCTCCAATTCTCCAATCGCCAATCTCCCTCCTCGACACCGCCCACGTCCTCATGCGCGACTACAGCGACGCCGAAATCGACGCCTACATCGCCACGGGCGATCCCCTGGACAAAGCAGGTGGGTACGCCATCCAGCATCCCACCTTCAGGCCCGTGGCGCGCGTCGAGGGCTGCATGGCCACCGTCATGGGCCTGCCCATCGCCCGCCTGCTCCCACTCCTGGAAGACCTGGGGTTTCCCCTCCCTGAAGACCGCACGCGCGCGTGCACGCGCATCTTTGGTGGGTGCTGTCAAGTGCAAAGTGCACGGGGACAAGTGCAAAGTGCATAGTGAAAAGTGAAAAGGGATTGTTCTCCCAAGCCTTTTTGGAGAACCCCCACAACCCGTCCTATAATCTCCAATAACCAATCTCTAATACCTGATATCCAATACCCGATACCCAATACCCATGACCGATCACGAACGCGCGCTACACAACCTGGAAGACCAAATCCGCACCTGTACCAAATGCCGCCTGCACCAGACGCGCACACAGGCCGTCCCTGGCGATGGCCCGTACACCGCGGAGATCATGTTCATCGGGGAGGCGCCTGGTTACCATGAGGACAAGCAGGGCAAGCCCTTTGTGGGCGCGGCGGGCCGCTACTTGAACCACCTGTTGGAGAAGAACGGCCTCAGTCGCGCGGACGTCTACATCACCAACATCGTCAAATGCCGTCCTCCCAAGAACCGAGACCCCCTGCCTGATGAAATCGCGGCCTGCTCCCCCTACCTGGATCGCCAGATCGAACTGATCAACCCGCGCGTTATCGTCACCCTGGGGCGCTTTGCCCTGCAACACTTCTTCCCTGGCGCGTCCATCACCCGTGTGCACGGCCAGGTTCGGGAGAAGGACGGCCGCATCTTCTTCCCTATCTTCCACCCCGCCGCGGGGCTGCACCAACCCAAATGGCAACCCGCGCTGGAAGAGGACTTCAAGCGCCTCGGGGAGTTGATTCGGGAGTTGAGGGAGAAGGAGGGCGAGGAGGGCGGCGATGATTATGAACAATTGGCGCTCTTCTGACAGGCATCCGATACAGGATGCTAATATGTTGGGTTAAGTAAATTGCACCCCCGTCTCCTTTTGCCCTGCATATTCTTTTGGGAGGGATTGTGCCCGAAGTCGAACTGATCGTCACCCACGAACACGCGGATTTTGACGCCGTTGCCAGCCTGTTGGCCGCGCACAAACTGTACCCCCAGGCCATCCCGGTGTTGCCGCGCAGCATCAACCGCAACGTGCGCAATTTCATCACCCTATATCGGGATGCGTTCCCTTTTGTGCGGCCGGAGGAACTGGCTCGGCGGCGCGTGGCGCGCCTTATTGTCGTGGACAGCCAATCCTTCCAACCCCCTCGCGGGGTCAACCGTGATACGCCCGTTCTGGTCATTGATCATCATCCCCCGCGGGATGACATGCCCGATCACTGGGAGTACCGCGGGGAGGTGGTGGGGGCAACTACGACGCTCCTCGTGGAGCAGATCGCGGAGCAGGGGATCCCCCTCACCCCCCTGGAGGCCACGCTCCTGCTTTTGGGCATCTACGAGGACACCGGGTCCTTGCTGTACCGCACCACGACCCCGCGCGATGTGCGCGCGGCCTCCTGGCTCTTGGAAAAGGGCGCCAACCTGGACATCGTCGGTCGATTCCTCCATCATCCCTTGAGTGAGGAACAGCGCGACCTGTTCCTGCAATTGTCCGACAACGCGGAGTCCCTCGACATCCACGGGCACACAGTGGTGATCACCGCGGCGCGCGCGCCCGCGTTCATGGACGAACTCTCCACCTTGGCGCACAAGTTGCGCGAACTGTACGAGCCCGACGCCCTGTTCGTCCTCGTCGAACTGGACGGTCGCGTGCAGGTAATCGCCCGCAGTTCCAGTGACGCCATCGACGTGGGGGCCATCGCAAAGGCGTTGGGAGGTGGGGGGCACACGCGCGCAGCCGCGGCCGTGGTGCGCGACAAGCCCCTGAACGCGGTGCGCGACGAAGTCAAGCGGCTGCTCCGCTCCCACGTGCGGCCCGCCGTTACCGTAGCCGACATCATGTCCCACGGTGTGCGCACCGTCACGCCGGACGTGACTGTGGCCCAGGTCGACGCGGACATGCGGCGGTATGGCTTCGAGGGGTACCCGGTTGTGGATCCCGAGACGGGCCAGTTGTTGGGCATGGTCACTCGGCGCCAGGTGGATCGGGCCCTGCACCACGGGCTGGGGCGCGCGCCCGTGGAACGGATCATGCACACGGGGAACTACAGTGTGCGTCCGGCGGATTCGGTGGAAACCTTGCAGCGGGTGATGATGGAAAGCGGGTGGGGGCAGATACCGGTCGTGGATGATGACGGCCAGATCATCGGCATCGTCACCCGCACAGACCTGATCAAACTCTGGGGCCAGGAGGAGCCCGGTTCACGCAAGGAGGAAATTGCCCGTCGTTTGGAGCAAGCCCTCCCGCCCGCGCTCCTCCAACTCCTGCGCCTGGTCAGTCAAGAGGCTGCCGCCCTGCACATGCCCCTGTACGCGGTGGGCGGCTTCGTGCGCGATCTGCTCCTGGGCGAGAAGAACTGGGATGTGGATCTGGTCGTCGAGGGCGATGCCATCCGCCTTGCCCGCCGATTGGCCGAAAAGTACGGCGGGCGCGTGCGCTCCCATCGCCGCTTCGGCACGGCCAAGTGGATTCTTCCCGAGGAAGGGTTTGTCATCCAGGGGGAAGGGCTTCCCGAGACCCTGGACCTGGTCACCGCGCGCACGGAATTCTACGAGCACCCCACCGCGCTCCCCACCGTCGAGCGCAGTTCCATCAAGCAAGACCTGCACCGCCGTGATTTCACCATCAACACCCTTGCCATTCGGTTGGACGGTGAGCACTGGGGGGAACTCCTCGACTTCTACGGGGGAGAGGCCGACCTGCAGCGGGGCCTCATTCGCGTGCTGCACTCCCTTTCCTTTGTGGAGGATCCCACCCGCATCCTGCGGGCGGTGCGCTTTGAACAGCGCTTCGGCTTCCACATCGAGGAGCGGACGGAGCAACTGATTGCCGAGGCCCGCGACCTGCTGGCGCGCGTCTCCGGACCCCGTATCGCCCACGAGTTGGAACTGATTCTGGGCGAGAGGGAGCCCGAAAAGGCCCTGCGTCGCCTCCACGAATTGGGCGTGTTCCCCTACATCCACCCGGCCCTCACGTTCAACGAGACGATCGCTCGTCGATTTCAGCGCCTGCGCGAAGTCATCGGGCAACGGGAAGCCCCCGACTCCCTGCCCCGCCTGTACATGGCCCTCTGGCTATATGATACGCCTGAAGAAGACGTTCGCGGCGTAATCGAGCGGCTGCAACTGCGCCGGGAGACGATTCGGCTTTTGGAGGATACCCTGGCCCTGCGCAAGGCGGTGGACGTCTTGAAGGACCCCGATGCGCGCCCCAGTCGCATTGTTCGCCTGCTGGACCGGCGCACACCCGCCGCGCTCTTTGTCATCGCGGTCGCGGAGGATCACCCGCTGATCTGGGAGCGGTACGACACCTACATGTCCAAGTGGCGCCACGTGCGCCCGACCATCGACGGTGATTACCTGCGCAAGGAACTGGGGTTGAAGCCCAGTCCCCTCTTTGGCCGCATTCTGCGGCGCTTGCGCGATGCCTGGCTGGATGGAGAAATTTCGTCGAAGGAGGAGGAGAAGCGTCTACTCGATGCATTGGTCACAGAATTCGTGCATCGTTGAGATGGGGCGGAAGGAGGGGAGTTATGCCAGGTCAGTTCATTGTCTTTGCGAAGAAGAGAGAACATGCCCGCGTTGAGGACCTTGTCCAGAGGGTAGTACACCGCTATCCGACGTTTCTCCTTGTGGAAGCGACCGATGAGCAGGTGGACGCGTTGCGCGCGCAGGGGTTCGTGGTCGAGCCGCTGGCCCGCCAGGACAAACCCATCGCGCCCCTGGAGGAGGCTTCCACCCCTGTGCCCGAGGGACGCCACCATTTCATCGTCACCTTCGTTGGCCCTGTGCAGCCCCAATGGTTGGATGACTTGCGCGCGCGCGGGGGCGTGCTGCGCGAGCCCATGCCCCCTTATAGTTATGTGGTGGAATTGGACACGGCCGTCCTCCCCCAGGTGCAGGAATTACCCTTTGTGACCTCGGTCGAGTGGTACGATCCGGGACGGCGGATCGATGACAGCGTGTTGGACACGTTGAAGGGAGGACACCGCGCACGGCGTCGCGAGCCTCGCATCCCCACACCCCCTCCCACCACCCTACCCGAGGACGTGGAAGCATCGAGAGGGGAAGAGGAGACGTTGCCCCGCGCGCCAGAAGCGCGCTTCGACGTGGAAATTCAGGCCGGCGTGGTGCGGGTGGTCTTCTTCACCCGCGATCAGCGGGACGCGGCCCTGACCGAATTGCAATCCCAGGGCATCAACGTCCGCA
>JALWHQ010000108.1 GCA_026983525.1 Anaerolineae bacterium
CGCCATCGGCGGGATTTGAGCGTGTTCCGTATTGGTTACGACATGCTGACACGCAGTCTGAGTCATGGCCATCTCGTTAGGATACGTCTACTGCCCTACTTCAGATGAAAACTGTCGGGTAGTCAGATCATTGACCATCGAATGTACGGACGACAGATGATGGACAATAGACGGTGAACGATAGATGGCAGTTGAAGGCTATCGTCCATCGTCCATGGTCTATCGTCGGTTGGCAAACCTATTGTACGGCGACCGCGAAGAAGAAAAGTTGAACTTCATCACGTTCTCTCTTTTTCTCTACGAGCCGCCGCGCATCTATCATAATGATTGAGGGCCATGCAGGGAGTCAGCATGTCACTCCCTGCACGGCCGTCTTGGCGCATTAGCGACGTGGCCGGCCCCTGTCGCGACTGCCGCGACGTCGCTCACCCGTCCCGCGCTCGCGAGAGCGGCGATTATCCCGTCGCGGCGGACGCCCGCCACCCGACAACTTGCGGTCACGGGAGCGGGCCTCATCGGCCGTCCACCCCTCCAGTACGGCCTGGCGACTCAGCCGGATTTTACCCGTCTCCTTGTCCACGTCAATGACCATGACCATCAACTCGTCGCCCACCTTGACCACATCCTCAACCGAGGGGACGCGATAGTCGGCCAGTTGGGAGACGTGCACCAGCCCTTCCACGCCGGGCAGTATCTCGACGAAGGCGCCATAGGGCTCGACCCGCACCACACGGCCGGTGAAGATCTCACCGACCTGGGCCTCCTTAGTCAGCAGTTCAATCTCCCGAATGGTCTGCTCGGCCCCCTGTTGGTCGTGGGCGGCGATGTAAACCGTGCCATCCTCGGAGATGTCGATCTTGACGTCGTATTCGTCCTGCATCTTGCGGATGACCTTGCCGCCCGGCCCGATGATGCGCCCAATCTTGAGCGGATCAATGTGGATGGTGGTGATGCGCGGCGCGTAAGGTGAGAGTTCGGGCCGCGGTTCGGGGATGACCTCGAGCATCTTCTCCAGGATGTAGAGCCGGGCCTCCCGGGCCTGCGCGAGCGCTTCCCTCAAGATCTCATAGGAAAGCCCGGACACCTTGATGTCCATCTGGAGGGCGGTAATGCCCTCGCGCGTGCCCGCGACCTTGAAGTCCATGTCGCCCAGCGCGTCCTCCATCCCCTGGATGTCGGTGAGGATGGCGTAGCGTCCGCTTTCAGCATCGGTGATAAGCCCCATCGCGATGCCCGCTACAGGAGCCTTGATGGGCACACCCGCGTCCATCAGGGCCAATGTGCTGCCGCACACGGATGCCATGGACGTGGACCCGTTGGAGGAAAGCACCTCCGACACCAGGCGAATGGTGTACGGGAAGTCTTCCTGTGGCGGAATCATGGGCTCCAGCGCGCGCTCGGCCAGCGCGCCATGTCCGATCTCGCGGCGCTTGGGGCCTCGCATGGGCCATACTTCCCCGGTGGAGAAGGGCGGGAAGTTGTAGTGGTGGATGTACCGCTTCGTCTCCTCGGGGAAGAGGGTGTCCAACTCCTGGGCCTCGCGCGGGGTCCCCAGGGTGGCAATGGTCAGCACCTGGGTCTCGCCCCGCTGGAAGAGGCCGGAGCCGTGGGTGCGAGGCAGTAGGCCCACCTCGATCTTGAGCGGGCGAATCGTCTTGTAGTCCCGCCCATCGGGACGCACCCCTTCCTCCAGGATCATCTTGCGCGTCAGGCGCTTGAGCACATCCTCGTAGGCAGCCTTGACGGCGAGAGGCGAGTATGCGTCACCAAACTCCTCTGCCCTGGCCTCCAGCGCCTCCTTCACCTCCTTGCGGATGGCATCGAGGGCCTCGCTCCGCTCCTTCTTGGGCAGGAACTTGTGCAGCACCTCGTTGATGCGCTCGGCGGCCAGTTCTTCCACTGCCTGGGAGATGGCCTCAGGCACCTGGAAGAGGGTGACGTCCTGTTTGGGCTTGCCGATTTCCTCCCGCATTTGCTTTTGCAAAGCGATGAGAGGCTGCATCACCTCGTGGGCCCTGCGCAACGCCTCCAGCATCACTTCTTCAGGCACCTCGTTGGCGCCACACTCGACCATGATGATGGCGTCCTCGGTTCCGGCCACGCGCAGGTCGAGCGTGCTCTTCTCCAGTTCACTGGCCGTGGGGTTGAAGACGAACTCACCGTCGATGTACCCCACGCGCACCGCACCGATGGGCCCGTTCCAGGGAATGTCGGAGATGGTCAGGGCCGCGGACGCGCCGATAATGGCGGGAATGTCCAGCAGGTTTTCCTCGTCCGAACTCAGGGAGGTGATGATCACTTGGACGTCGTTGCGATAGCCCTTGGGGAACAGGGGGCGCAGCGGACGGTCGACCAGCCGTGCCAGGAGAATGGCCCCTTCCCCGGGGCGCCCCTCACGACGGAACCAAGAGCCGGGGATACGGCCCGCCGCGTACAGGCGCTCCTCATACTCCACGCTCAATGGGAAGAAGTCGATATCCTCTCGCGGTTCCTTACTCGCGGTTGCGGTGGCGAGGACGAGGCTATCGCCCACGCGTACGGTGACCGCGCCACCGGCCTGCATGGCCAGGTGGCCTGTCTCAATGATGAATTCTTTGCCTTCTACGTTAACTGTGTACCTTTTGTACTCCTGATTCATGGTTTCCTTCCCTCTACACGTTCCTCACGATTCGTTGCCCGTTGGCGAGAGACCTATATTGCTATACGCGCTCGGCGGCACATCTCGCGCGGCGGAATGAAATGAAAGGAAATACAATCCTGCACACACTTTGTGCCCCATATCCCAAACGAACGGCGCGCGTATAGCCGTACGCCCACCTCCGGGCAGATGTGTCTAACAGCGGGGGGTGAGGGCGGCTGGGTAGAGGTCAGGAACTGGAGACTGGGCCCGTAGCCCATTCCACGGACACACTCTCCAATACCTGGCCTCCCCATAGGGCCGCCCTCGTTCCCGCACATAAACATCGGCCACCCCACAGGTGGCCGATGTTTATGCTTACGTTTACCGTCTAAGTCCCAGGCGCTCAATCAGTTGTAGGTACCGCCGCCGATCTGTCCTTTCCAGATAACGGAGCAAGCGACGACGACGGCCCACCAACTTGAGAAGGCCGCGGCGAGAATGTTCGTCCTTCTTGTGCACCTTGAGATGCTCGGTCAGGTGGTTGATCCGGTACGTCAACAGGGCCACCTGTACTTCGGGTGATCCCGTATCGTTGTCGTGCAGGGCGAACTCGCGAATGATGGCTTCCTTCTGCTCTTTCGTCAACGTCATGGTATTCCTCGTCCTTTCCTCGTTCTCCATCGCCCGCGGTGCCGTCGGAATACCGGAACGGACACCCCAGTGCGAGGAAGGTTTATGATTTCGTCATCCATTATACAGGTTCCCTACGCCTCGGACAAATTGCGTTCTCTCTTTTGAGATTGGTTCAATTTATTCAAGGGTGAGGACAGGGGAAGGCCATTGGCCTAATGGTAGATATCTTTATCATTTTCTTCCCTTCTTATACCTTGCACACTTGTGTGTCGGTACGCGCATACCAGACCTAACGATTTGGCTCCAGGCATCCATCCCCGCTTTCGAGGGTCCCCTCCCCAAAAACCCAGCCCTGCTACGCCTGCAACTAAGGCTTGCGCGTTGAATTAAATTTGGAACAGTCTCGATCATAATGCCTAAAGCGCGGGGCACAGGCATGAAGCGATGACCGACAGGTATAACATAGGTGAACGCGCGAGGGGTCACCCTTGGGTGATGTCCGAATCTTCCCCCTGGGCCGGTTTCCCCACCCGCACGTCGCCCTCCATGAGCCTTTCATAGGCATCGGACAGGGGGTCTGTGAGGAGGGCGTCGCGCGCGTGGTGAGTGTAAATGCGCAGTGCCTCGCCGATCTCGCGCATTCCATGCCGCAAATGCGCCCAGAACTCCGGCGGGAGATCCTCGTCCAACACCTCCTGGGCCCACGCGGTCAATGCTGCGGCCAACAGGGTAGGCCAATCCTGCTCTTTTCGCTCAGTCACACCTCTTACCTCCGGCCGTTTTGGACGGCAACGATCTCGGCGATAATGGCTACCGCAATTTCCTCCGGTCGGCGGGCGCCAATGTCAAGCCCGATGGGCGCGTGAATGCGGGAGAGGGCCTCGTCCGAGACGCCCATGGCTTTGAGGGCTTTCACCCGACGAGCATGGGTCTTGCGTGAGCCCAGCGCGCCCACGTAACGCACCGGATAGGAGAGGGCCACCTTCAATGCCGGGTTGTCGAGTTTCTCGTCGTGAGAAAGCACGACCACGTAGGTGGATTCGTCCAAACCGATGGACGGGAGCACGTCCTCCGGCCAGCCGATGACTAACTCATTCACATGGGGAAATCGCTCGGGCGTGGCAAAGGCAGAGCGGGCATCCACCACGTACGTGCGGAAACCCAACTCGCGGGCGAAGGTCACCAAGGGGATGGCAATGTGTACAGCCCCCACAATGACCAACTTGGGCGGTGGGGGAAACACATCGATGAACAGGTCGGCCTCTGCGTCGCGGACGGGCACGCGCAGCCGCGACGGGCGTTGAGAGGCGAGGGCTTCCCTCAGCGCGTCGAGGGCCCGGGCATCCAGCGAGGGGTCCCCCAACGTCCCCTGGGTGGCCCCATCTCCCAAAAGAAGGAGTTTCCGCCCCGAAGAGGGGTCTCCCAGGAGTGTGGCCACGGCAGCCGAATGCTGCTGCTGAAGCGCGTGCAGCCACGCCTGAAAGAGATCGTCCTGCTCCCAGGGTTCCACAAAAACCTCGATGGTGCCACCGCACGCCAGTCCCACGTCCCAGGCCTGTTCGTCGCTGATGCCAAAGGAAAGGAGGCGCGGTCGTTCCTTTTCGAGGACGCTGAGCGCCTCCTGTACCACAGCGCCTTCCACACAACCGCCGCTCACCGATCCCGCCATTTCGCCCCTGTCGGAAACGATCATTTTCGCGCCGAGGGGCTGAGGGGCAGAACCGTACACTTTGACGACTGTAGCCAGCGCGACTCGTTTTTCTTCCTCTAACCAGCGTTCCAACGTTGGGAGCAAGTTGTGCATGGGCGACGACTTCCTTTGGGAGGGATGGCTATTCAGACGAGGTGCGCGGGAGTTGGTCAGTCAGGTAGCGTTGGATGAGCAAAAGGGCAGCACGGGCAGAGGCGCGCTTGTTCTCCGAGCGCGTCCCCTGCCAGATGTGCCGCTCGCCAAATTCGCAATCGGGCGCGGAGAGATGGATGTAGGTCAGGCCAACGGGCTTTTCCGGCGTCCCGCCCGTTGGGCCGGCGATGCCGGTAACGCTGACTGCGATGTCCGTGCCCAACAACCGTCGCGCGCCTTGGGCCATCTCGGCCGCACATGCCGCGCTCACCGCTCCTACAGTCGCTAAGGTCTGGGGCGAGACACCCAGCACGCCCTCCTTCACCTCATTGCTGTAGGCAATGATGCCGCCTCTGAAGTAAATGGAACTCCCGGGCACTTCGGTGATCAGGTGGCCGATGAGCCCGCCCGTGCAACTCTCCGCTGTGGCAACGGTCTTGCGGTGCTCGCGCAGCAAGCGTCCTATTTTCGCAGAGAGATCGACAAGTTTCATGTCCATCATCTTACCGTTTATCAAGTGTCCAGGGCCAACCGTATGGGGAGGCAAAGGTAGCACAACGGTACTATAGACACTGACATGGTTGACTTCTATACTGAAGTTGAAAATTTCAGAAGATGGCGATGAACAATTCGCCTCCTTCTCTCCTCCTTGGTAGGGGGCCGTCATGTGGGGGGGACATGGCGGCCCTCACTAATTGAGTGGAGCCTCTTCGGTTTTTACGTCGATGTCTTCCGCTATAGCGTAAGCCACAGCGTGTACTTGTCCATCGACATCTACGAGTAATGGGCCTTTGAAGGGGGCACGCTCCCGCACGATAACGGGGGTGCCTGGGTAAATGCCCAGTGTTCCCAAGTAACGAAGGATTGCGGGTTCTTGGCACCGTACCCGCACGACAACCCCTGGCACACCCACAGGCATGTGAGCGAGGGTGTGCGCGTCGTGCGTTTGCATTGTACCGTCACGGTCGGGAATGGGATCACCGTGCGGGTCGACGGTTGGGTAACCAAGCGCGCGTGCCATAGCCTCTTCGAGATCTTCGCTGATTACATGCTCCAGGCGATCGGCTTCCTCGTGTACTTTGTCCCAAGACATACCCAGTGCTTGGGCCAGGTAGAGTTCAAGCAAGCGATGATGCCGGATGACTTCCAGCGCGATTTTTCGTCCGGCTTCGGTGAGCGTTGCGCCCTGATAAGGGGTATATTCCACCAGGTTAAGTTCTGCCAACCGTTTGAGCATGTTGGTGGCCGAAGCAGCGCTCACTCCCATCGCCTCAGCCACTGCCTTCGTGGTCGCGCGCTGCTGCTTCCGTTCAAGGTGATAGATGACCTTCAAGTAATCCTCGTGAACGTGCGTGATCTCCATCTTCTTCGGCATGTCCCAAGCCTCGCGTCTCCCTTTCGCCACAAGCCGGACGTGTTTTCAGTGTACCCCGCCCCTGGTCGTCTGTCAACATGAAACGTGTAGGCATAACCACACATCCAAT
The DNA here is from genome assembly GCA_026983525.1 of Anaerolineae bacterium. Taxonomy (GTDB): domain Bacteria; phylum Chloroflexota; class Anaerolineae; order JAADDB01; family JAADDB01; genus S141-23. The sequence goes on from JALWHQ010000108.1 coordinate 6,581, forward strand.
TAAGGTGGTCTTGACTCCTTTAACGCCCATTAGCACCAACAAACCGGATGGACGTAGAGATCTCTCAACTTTCCAAATGGACGCATGCGTTCTACACTTGTGTTGGACGTTAGATGGATGACACAGTGAGCATAGAGATGAAATT
>JALWHQ010000109.1 GCA_026983525.1 Anaerolineae bacterium
GGGGAGGGGGGCGGGCGTGGGCGCGATCGTGGCATGCAGGGCAGAGAAGCACCAGATTGTCGGGTGTGAAGCGTCCCCCCAAGCTTTCGGGAACGCGATGGTGTAATTCCAAAGTTCCCTCAGAAGTTCCGCAGTGTTCACACCGATGTCCCCGTTGCGCGACAATCTTACGCCATATGCGATGGTACCTCCACTGACGGTAGCGGTAGGCAATTCGCGGGTGCATCCGCCCAACCTCGTCCAACAGCAGATGAAAGCCCACGCCCCACGCTGCGGCACTCACTTTTGGCTGCCACTTTCCTATCAACAGGAGGAAACCTACCAGAGTCCACCGGTGAAATGGCATCCGTGGGTGGCGAAGACGAAATTCTTCCGTTCGTGAGCCGTACCAGGCACTCTTTATATGCCAGCGACCCGTCGTAAGGCCATACCACACGTAGTGGTCGATATCTACAAGTAGGCTGGCTAACCACCATAAGAGTGGAAAGCGTCTGCGTCGCAAGTGCCACGTGAAAGCAACTGTTGTGGAGAAGACAATGTGCCAACTTGGTCGCACCGTTCATATCCTGCGATGAGGTTTCTGCTGGAGGGGGTTATATGTTTGGCGATGAGGTTTCCGTTGAGACGATGGTTGGTTTAACGCGTGGCCAAGCGTGAAGTACAAATCCAAACACACCAAGAACTTCCAGGGTGCGGGCCACGAACCAGACAGCGACGTCCATCTGCTCCCAGGACGCTATGAACAGCAGAACAAGGCCGCAGTTTATTCCTATCCAGGATACGGCGGCCAACCACTCTCTCCTGCGTTCAAAGCCAAATCGGGGTAGGATCCAGAAGGCGACGCCCATTGCCAGTTGTCCCATCCACCCTAACAACACCAAATCAATGTGCACTGGCAAGAAACGCCATATCCAGGGAAACCACAGGGCTCCCTTTTGCACAAGTAACAGAGCACCCAATGTAAATCCAATAAGGAGATGAACGAGCGCCATTCGGATGAACCACACGCTTAATCGGGGCATGGATCACCTCCTCCCCCCGATTCGACGTGGTTTCACGCGCGGCCACGTGTTTATGACAAACAGTACTGCACCTCCCCACTGAAGTAGTGCAGACACCACAAGCAGCCACCCCCAAGCGCTGTAAGGATGCTGCGTCGCAAAGGGTTCGGCGATCAGGCGCAGAACAAGCCCTACATTTACGCCGATCCAGGTGCCCCACACGAGCGTTTCATTGCCTCGGGGCTGTTCCTTCGTGTGCATGGGAAGCATCCAGTGGGCGACGCCGAAGATGAGTTGGCTCAGCCACCCTAAGGTGAAAAGATGGACGTAGGCCGGTCTCCACAGGGTCGTCCACTCGGGTGCTAAGCCGACCTTGGATGCCGGAAGGCTCCACAGGGCTAAAAGGCCCAGTGCCAAGTATATAAATGCTGCCTTGACAAACCATCGGGTCAGCGTGGGCATTTGAGTCACTCCTGCAGAATGTTAGCCTTTGCTCTTATCCATCTCACTCGAATATAATGGGCATGACTTAATTGCCATTCTACAAGAAAGGTCTTGCTCGATGCAATGTATGCCACAGTTCTGGCAATGTGAGTAGCTTTGTCACGCCATTCATTATTACGAGAAAGCGAGGGAATCACTATGAGCGATGTCATTGGAGCCCAAAGGTTGAGGATATTGCTCCGTCGGATCGCTGGTTTGACGGTGGACAAGAGCGATTTGAAGCGGCTCTCCGACTTGGTAGGGCGCAAGTTGAACGACCTGTTGGTTATCGGTGTACGAAATGCCTCATACAATGCTCGCGACATTGTCATGGAGCCCGACTTACCCATCACGTTGGGGCTGCGCAAGAGTTTGCGCCTGTTTCGCGAGTTGGAGGAAGAGATCGAGTTGCAGCCCGTTCTTGAACACCTGACCAGGTATCCTCCACTGGAACTCGACTTGAGCGATGAGGTCGTCCAGTTATTGCCCGATCTGGTTGGGGCACTGATTTTTGTGGCTGCCCAATTAATGAAGACTATGGAACCAAACGTTGTGAACCCCGATACGGAGATGTGGGAGCGCGTTGAAAAGGCTATGGATTTGACTCTTTAAGGACTTGCTTATCCTATTTCGACGTGACTCGATATTTGGCCGTCCGGTTTTGAGAGTCCGTCCGTTGGTATAGAGCCGTGTGTAGAAGTAGTGCGCTCAACATTTCATCCACCCGCCATCATGCTTTTCCGTTTTTGAATACTTGGGCAGAAGTTGACTTGACCGCGCTGCGCGCTAACGTGCGTGCCATCAAAGAGTTCGTGGGGCCGCGGGTGGAGATGTTCGCTGTTGTTAAGGCCAACGCGTATGGTCACGGCGCGGTGGAGGTAGCGAAAGCAGCCCTGGCCGCGGGCGTTACTCGTCTCGCCGTTCACCGTGTCGGAGAAGGGATTGAGTTGCGAGAAGCGGGTATCGATGTTCCCATTTTGTTGCTGGGGTACGCGCCCTTGGCAGCCGCGCCCCTCGTTGCCCGTTACCGGCTGACGCCCACGGTCATCACGCGCGAGTTCGCGGAGGCGTTGGCCGGTTATGTGGGTGAACCGCTTCCTGTGCACATCAAGGTAGATACGGGTATGGGGCGGTACGGTCTTCTCCCCGAAGAAGTCCTAAGTTTTGCCCGTCGCTTGAGCCAGATGCGCCACATTTTTATCGAGGGTGTGTACACGCACTTTGCCACGGCAGATGAAGCGGACCAATCTTACATGCGATGGCAGTTTTCTGTGTTTCGCGATGTGTTGAGTGCCCTGGAAAACGCGGGCATTCGTCCTCCCGTGCGGCACGCCTGCAACAGTGCGGCAACCTTTTCTTTTCCCCAGGCCCACCTGGACGCGGTGCGTCCCGGCATCGCGCTTTACGGCATGCTGCCCTCCGATGAGTGGCAACCTCCCGTGCCCTTGGAGCCCGTCCTCTCCCTGAAGAGCCGTGTGGCGCGTGTGCGTGTACTCCCCGCCGGTAGCAGCATCGGTTATGGACGCACCTTCACCACGGATAAGCCCACACGCGTGGCGCTCGTGCCCATCGGCTACGGCGATGGCTACCACCGCATCCTGTCCAACCGGGGTGAAGTGTTGATTCGCGGCAAACGGGCGCGCATTCTTGGCCGGGTCAGCATGGACCAGATCGTCGTCGACGCCAGCGCGATTCCCGATGTGTCCATGGAAGATGAGGTGGTGGTCATCGGCAAACAGGGGGAGGATGCAATTCGTGCGGAAGAGGTCGCACGCTGGGCCGGGACGATTAACTACGAGATTACGACCTCTCTCTTGCCACGTGTGACGCGCGTGTACGTGTAGGCACGCTTCTTAAGCCACCATGGTTCGAGGGCACTCCTGTGGCTGCTGGGCATCCTGAAAGAATCAACGTGCGCTCCGCGCGTCCCGATGACGCAAAAGTGGCGGCCATTCTCATTTATATGACCATGTTGCGCGTGAGTGACTATCTGTTTGGTCGCGAGGAAGTTGCTCTCTGGATACTGCCGCGCATTTTTGCTCGTGCGAGTAACCGCTTTAGCCATAAGCGCGGGTATCATGTAGAGAGTGTGCATCTGGCCCTTGGTTGGAGCGGCGTTTTGGGTACCGCGAGGTGTAGCGGCTGATCAACAGGTTCCAAGTGCGCGAAGAAGTGCTTTCCTGCTTCCGTTGTAAGTGTGTATAATGAGGATGCCAAAGTGTAGAGGAGCCAGGCACAACGAGAGGGGCACCATGACCGCTAAGGTTATGACGTTCGAGAGCCAGTCTGGTGATGTAGGGAAATCTTCGCGCGCGCGCCGCCTGCGCATGTCCTACGAGGAATACCTCCGCTGGGCCGACGAAGACGTGCTGGCCGAGTGGGTCAACGGGGAGGTCATCGTCCACATGCCACCGAAACGATTCCACCAATCTCTTGTGACGTTCCTGGTCAAACTTCTGGGATTGTTCGTGGATTTCTACGATTTGGGCACTCTACTGACAGCGCCATTCGAGATGCGTCTCTCGCCTGAGGGGCCCTCGCGTCAGCCTGATATTCTCTTCGTGAGCAAGGAGCACCAGGATCGGTTGACGGACGAGCGCCTGGAAGGGCCGGCGGATTTAGTCGTGGAGGTCATCTCCGAGGACAGTGTGCGGCGGGATCGGGTGGAGAAGTTCCAGGAGTACGAGCGGTTTGGCGTGCGGGAGTACTGGGTGATCGACAGTCGGCCTGGGCAGCGGTCCGCGGACTTCTGGGTGCGCGGGGAGGATGGGCTGTTCGCGGCGGGCGAGGTCAGCGAGGAAGGCATCTTCCGCTCGACCGTGCTGCCAGGCTTCTGGCTGAAACTGGACTGGCTGTGGAGCCGACCCCTTCCCGATCCTCTGTTCACATTTGCCGAGATCGTGGGACTGTCTGAGGAGGTCGTCCGTGCACTAAAAGAAGCCGCGTCTCGCGGTTTGGCGGGCGAGTAGAATGGAAAAGGAAAGGCAAAAAACGAGGGGGAGATCATGACCTTGAGTGTTGCGATAACCAAAGACATGACAGAGAAGGAAGTACGTCGAAAAATTCGAAACATGATGGAACGTGTTGATCCTATCCAGGGTTTATATGCGATCCTTGAGCAGTTGCAAGCGTTCGAACAGAAATACGGTATGTCCACCTTGGAGTTCTATGTGCGGTTCCGCTCTGGTCAAATGGGCGATGCGGAGGATTTTATTCGTTGGGCATCGCTCTATGAAATGTACGTTGACCTCGTTCAGCAATATCCCTTCCACGAGAAAGCCGCGGCATGAAGGATATCGAAGCGTACTTTGTGTATGTGGATAGCCTCATTCGTGGCAGCGGTTCGATAGATCAAGAAGTTTACTATGTTGCTTATTCGCCGGTACACGGCGAAGTGCGCGGTAGGTTGAAATTCGCGGACGGCTCATTTCTGGAATTTTACGAGGACGTTGTACATTCTGGTAAAACTGTCCAGCGCAAACACTACCGTTATCACTACATGCGTGAAGGAAGACTCATTTTTCGATACGACACGGCGCCACATTACCCCAACTTACCAACCTATCCATACCACAAACACACGTCCACAGGTCGTGTGATCGAGTCTTCCCCTGTGTCCCTGAAGGAGGTGCTGGCCGAGATCGCGACTCACCTGGAAGGGGGAAAGCACTCCTAAGCACATCGCGACATCTATGCCGTATGTCCTGCGAGGACGTGCTTTGCGATCTCCTTCGCCTCGGCGATGCGATCGGGCACGCCCACGCCCCGATAGGCATTCCCCACCAGGAAAAGGCCAGGCCGGGATTTTAGGCGCTCCTCCACCGCGCGCAGTCGCTCCAGGTGGCCGACGGTGTACTGGGGCAGGGCGCGCGGCCAGCGAAACACCCACACGTGCTCGGGCACAGCCTCCACCCCCATGATGGCCCGCAACTCCTCCAACACCAGGGCGGTGAGGCGCTCGTCCGAAAGATGCACCACATCGTCGTCCCCCGCGCGGCCCAGAAAACAGCGAAACAGCGCCCAGCCCGCGGGCGCGCGATGCGGGAACTTGCTCGACGTCCACGTGCACGCGAGCAGTCGTCGTCCTTCCACGCGCGGCACCACGAACCCGTACCCGTTGAGCGGGTGGGCAATCTCCGCCCGCGGGAAGGCCAAGGAAACGGTGACCGTGGACGCGTAGGGGATGCGAGCCAGGGTGTCGGCCAGTTCGGGATCTGTGGAGTGCAGCATGGCCGCGCTGGCGTGCGCGGGCGCGGCGACCACGACCGCGTCCGCGAGGATGGGCGAGCCTCCGTCCACGATGAGGCGCCATTGCGGCGGGGAGCCTTCGTTGCTCCTGGTGACCGCGCGCACCCGCGTCCGCAAGTGAACGTTCACCCCATCCAGTCGAGATTGCAGCGCTTCCACCATCTGGGCCAGGCCCGCGCGCAAGGTGACGAAGGGCGTGTAGCGCGACGCGCGCCCGCGACCGTTGCCCTTCCGACGCTGGCGCTGCATGAGGAGCAAGCCACGCAACAGGCTCCCGTGCCTTTGTTCCACCTCCAACAACTGGGGGTAGGTGGCAGCCAGGCTGAGATGACGCGCGTCGCCCGCGTAGATGCCCGCGAACAGGGGCTCCACAATGCGCTCGAAGACTTCCTGGCCCAGGTGGGCGGTGATGAACTCGGCCACCGACACGTCGCGACCATCGCTGTGTCGCGACCAGATGAGGTCGAGGCCCGCGCGCAGTTTACCAGGCCAGGAGACCAGGCGCGTGCGGAAGAGGGGGCCGAGTTTGCTAGGGATCATCAGGGTCAGGCCCTCGGGCAGGGGGTGCAGCGCGCCGCGGGAGTAGATGTAGGACCCCCTGTGCTCGCGCGAGGTACCCACGATGTCCGCTTCCAGCCCCAGTTCCTTCCACAGCCCCACCCCCGCGGGCTTGAAGGAGAGGATACAGTCGGGGCCGCCTTCGACGATGAAGCCGTGCTCGCGCACGGTGTGAATGACTCCCCCCAAACGGTCGGACGCTTCCAGCAGGTGGATGTTCACGTTCAGCCCGCGCGCCCGCGCCTCCTGTTGGAGGTAATACGCGGTTGCCATGCCGCTGATGCCGCCGCCGACGATGGCGACGCGCAGGGGGCGACCTCCGTTGCCAAGCGATGCCTTCGTCATGACCCTATGCTCTCTGTTGGTTACAAGTTTCAAGTTAAATGTCAAAGGTTAAAGGTGTAAGGCCCGTCGGGGTGGAGCATCTTTGGG
>JALWHQ010000110.1 GCA_026983525.1 Anaerolineae bacterium
TTTCTGTACGGTAGTGAGCATGAGATTTGGATTTTCCTCCGAATCCCTCTACAATCCTCTCGCGGCCCAGTACCTAATGCTCGATACCAGATATCCGATACCTGATATCCGATATCCGACAACCAATCCGAAATACCTAATACATTAACTTCGAGGTCCGTCCAATGACCACCCAGAAGACATTACCCTTCGACCAGTTACCCGAAGAACTTCAGGAACTCTACGAGGACATGCAGGACGACCTCTACGACGGCCTGGCGGATAAAGTCGTGGAGGGGACGAAAAAGGCCCTGGAGATGGGGCGTTCTCCCCACGAGATTCTTACCCACGGCCTGGTCGCAGGCATGGACATCGTCGGAGAGGACTTTGGCGCGGGCATCCTCTTTGTGCCCGAGGTGCTCATGGCCGCCAAAGCCATGAAGGCGGCGATGGAAATCCTGCGTCCCCTGCTCACCCAGACGGGCGCGCCGCGTATCGGCACCTTTGTCATCGGCACGGTCAAGGGCGATATTCACGACATCGGCAAGAACCTGGTAGCCATGATGCTCGAAGGCGCAGGCTTTGAGGTGGTAGATTTGGGCATCAACACGGACGCGGACGAGTTCATCGCCGCGGTGCGCGAGCACAATGCCGACATGCTGGGTATGTCCGCGCTGCTCACGACCACCATGCCCTACATGAAGGTCGTCATCGACCGTCTCATTGAAGAGGGGCTGCGCGATAAAGTCAAAGTACTCGTCGGCGGTGCGCCCTTGAGCGAAGCCTTCGCCGAGGAGATCGGCGCGGACGCCTACTGTCGGGACGCGTCCGTGGCCGTGGAGGTAGCGAAGAAGTTCATGATGATCAAGCGCGAGAAGGCTGCTTGAGATGACGATGGACGATGGACGATAGACGATAGACCATCGTCCATCGTCCACGGTCTATCGTCCACTTCTTGGAGGGACTATGAACCGCTTTGAACGTCTCTTTGTCGAGCACGAAATCGTCCTGGGCGACGGCGCGATGGGCACCATGCTCCAGCGCCTGGGCTTGACCACGGGCGGCGCGCCTGAACTGTGGAACGTGGAGGCGCCCGAGAAGGTGAAGCAGGTGCACCGGGGCTACGTGGACGCGGGGGCCATGATCATCACCACCAACTCCTTCGGGGGGACGCGTTTCCGCCTGGCCCTGCACAAACTGGAGGGTCGGGTGGCCGAACTGAATCGGGCCGCGGCGCAAATCGCGCGCGAGGTTGCGGGCGACCGCGTGGCCGTGGCGGGCTCTATGGGACCCTCGGGAGAATTGCTTGAGCCCCTGGGCACGCTGACCTTCGATGAGGCCAAGGCCGCGTTCGCGGAACAGGCCGCAGCCCTGGCCGAGGGTGGCGTGGATTTCCTCCTCATCGAGACGATGAGCGACCTGAACGAGGTGCGCGCCGCGGTGGAGGGCGCGCGCGAGGGCACGGGCGGCTCCCTCCCCATTGCCGTCACCATGACCTTTGACACGCGCGGCCACACCATGATGGGCGTCAGTCCCGAGCAGGCCCTGAAAGCCATCTACGAGATGGGCATCCGCTACATCGGCAGCAACTGTGGCAACGGCCCTGAGGAGACCATCGGCGCCATCGAGAAGATGGCGGCCATCAAGCCCGACGACGTGATCCTCATTGCCCAGTCCAACGCGGGCATTCCCCGCTGGCAGAAGGGCGGCGAAATCGTCTACGACGGCACGCCCGAGGTGATGGCCGAGTACGCGGTGCGGGTGCGCGACCTGGGCGCGCGCTACATCGGCGCGTGCTGCGGCAGCACCCCCGAACACATTCGGGCCATGGCGCGCGCGTTGGGAATCTCCAATACCTGATATCCAATACCCGATAACCCAGTACCTGACACCCAACACCCCATCTTCGCGGCACAATATCAGATAATGGGTATCAGGTAACGGGTATCAGATATCGGGTATCGGATATTGGGTATCGGGTATCACGCATCCGAGAGTTATGTGGAAAAGTGGACGGCTCTTGGCCCTGGACGTAGGAGACAAACGCATCGGAGTGGCTGTGAGCGACGAGTTGGGCATTCTGGCGACCCCTCTGACGGTTGTGCGGCATACCAACTGGCGGGAGGATATCGCCCGCGTACTGGAGATCGCGCGGCAGGAAGATGTGGTTGGGATTGTGGTGGGCGTGCCCTATTATTTGGACGGGACGGAGTCGGAACAAACGCGCAAGGTGAAGCGTTTTATTGAGCGGTTGCGCGAGCGTACCGATCTGCCCATTTACGAGTGGAACGAGGCGCTCTCCACGGAGGAAGCGGAAGCACGGCTGCGCCAGGCGGGTCGCAAGCGCCGCCCAGGCGAGGCAGTCGACGCGCAGGCCGCCGCGGTCATCCTCCAGGAATTCCTGGAGGCGCGGCGACAAGCGTAAGGCGACGATAGACAATGGACGATGGTCTGACGATGGTCTATCGTCCATCGTCCATCGTCCACCGAACCGAGGCCCTTCCATGCACTACGACATCGCGTTGAAAGAACTCCTCCGTCATTGCGGCCAAGCCATTCTGGAACACCTGGTCGGTCTGCCTGTTCAGACGAGCACGCTTATCGAGGTTCCCCAGGAGACGACCAGCGTTCGCCGCAGCGATTTTCCCTTGCGGGTGACGACGCGCGCTGGCGAAGAGTTGCTGGTACTGGTCGAATTGCAAACGCGCTGGCAGGCTGACATGCCCTTGCGCTTGCTGGAGTATCGCGCGCGCCACATGTTGCGGGAAAAGGTAGATGCCTTGAGTGTGGTCCTTTTGCTTCGGCCTGGTGGTGACGTGCGCGATGTGTACGAAGACCGCGAAGTGCGGTATCATTACCGTGTGGTGAAGGTGTATGAAGCGGACGCGCGTGAGGTTCTCGAGCGCGGGCCTGTATGTCTGCTTCCCCTGGTGCCGCTTATGCGCGAGGGGGAAAGCCTGGCCCAGGACGCCGATCGACGCATTTACGAGAGCAACCTACCACGGCCCGTAAAGGCGGACATGCTGACCATCCTGACATTGCTTTCGGGCATTGTCTCAAAGGATCTGGCAGAGGTATTGCTGTATCGAAGGAGGGACATAATGATAGAGTCACCTGCATATGAACTTATTAAACGCGAGGGCATCGAGGAAGGTCTCAAAGAAGGTTTGCTTCGCGCGCGGAGGGAGGACATATCAGCCCTGCTCAAACTTCGGTTATCACCGCCGCCCGAGGAATTGGAAACCATTGCCAAGCGGTTGGAGCACATTACCGACCTGAAACGCTTGCAGGCCTTGCTCATCCTTGCCGCTCAAGTGTCGAACATCGAGGCTTTCGAGGCTGCGTTGGAGACCGAAGGTGAGGGATAGTGCGTGAAGATAGGGGATCTTGGCGTCTTTGCGGGTTGGCGAGAGGCAATCCAACGATAAAGGAAATCGAGGTTGAAGGTTGATGCCCTCTTTACCTAAACTACGTCAACGCAAGGGAACCCTTCCACCCCGCCCGCGACGAGGTGGGCGCGCGGTGGCGCGCGCCCAACGCCCGCGCCCCCTCTGGCGGCGCATTCTTTCGCCTGCCACCCCCGTTGGCCTGCTTCGCCTTGCCGTCTTCGCCCTCACCCTCATCGCCATCGGCACAGCCGTGCTCGTCGTGCGCAGCCACGTAGAAGCCCAACTGGCCAGCGTGCCCCCTGCGCCCGAGCGTGTGGAACCCCAACCTTCACCCTTGGAACGCCTCACCCCCGATACGTTTGAGGACACACTCATCGGGTGGTACTTGGGCTTACGCGCATCGGACATCAACACACCGCCTTCCGATTCGGACGAGCCTGTTCCCTTCACGGTGGAACGCGGCGAAACCGCGCGCAGCGTGGCTCAACGACTACAGGAATTGGGCCTGATCACCGACGCGCGGCTTTTCGAACTGTACCTGCGCTACTACGGCCTGAGCACCAAAATCGAGGCGGGTGACTTCGTCCTGCGGCGGAACATGACCATTCCCGAAATCGCGCGTGCCCTTCAACAGGCACGGGCCAAGGAAGTGGTCATCACCATCAAAGAAGGCTGGCGCATGGAGGAGATCGCCGACTACCTGGGCGAAGAGGGAGTGGTTGACCCGCAGGAATTCCTGGCCGTGGCCCGCAACCCCGAGGCCCTAAGTCCTGACATCCGCAGCCAATTGGCCTTTATCCAGGCCCTGCCCCCTGGAGCCACCCTGGAAGGCTACCTCTTCCCCGAAACCTACCGTGTGGCTGTGGGTTCGGATCCCGAAACCATCATCGCCACCATGCTGCGCACCTTCGATGGGCGTGTGCCCGTCAAGTGGCGGGAAGATGCGGCCGCGCGCGGATACACCTTGCACCAAATCGTGACCATGGCCTCCATTATCGAGCGGGAAACCCCGCGCGCGGACGAACGCCCTCTCGTCAGCAGCGTCTACTGGAATCGCATCGAAGGCCGCTGCCCCGAGAGCGGTCCCTACCTCCAGGCCGACCCCACCGTCCAGTACGCGATGGGCCGCCCCGGCGAATGGTGGTGGAAGCCGCCCAGCGTCGAGGTGTACGCCCAGATTCAAAGCCCGTACAACACCTACCTGAACCCTGGCCTGCCTCCGGGGCCCATTGCTAACCCCGGCCTTTCGGCCATCCAGGCGGCAGTGTACCCGGCGCAAACGGTGTACTGCTTCTTCGTGGCCACGGGTGATGGGGGGCACGTCTTTGCCGTCACCCTGGCCGAACACGAGAGGAACATCAAGATATACCAGGGGAAGTAGAATTTCGTGCGTCGTGTGTCATTTGCACTTTTGACTTTGCACTTTGCCATTTCTTGTGACGCACGACGCACGACGGTCGAAAACAGAGTTACAGACCCAGGTACGCCTCCCTCACCTCGTCCATCTGCCGGACGACCGCCGCCTCTCCCTCGATTTCGATGCGCCCCTGGCTGAGTACGTACGCGTAGTCGCTCACAGCAAGGGCCAGATGTACGTTCTGCTCCACCAACAGCATGGTCAGCCCGGCTTCTTTCAACTTGCGGATGATGTCAAAGAGTTCGATAACCAGCAGGGGCGCGAGGCCCAGCGAAGGCTCATCGAGCATCAGGAGGAGGGGGTCGCCCATGATGCCGCGACCGATGGCCAGCATTTGCTGCTCGCCACCGCTCAACGTGCCTGCCTTCTGGTGCATGCGTTCTTTCAGCCGCGGAAAGAGTTCGAACACCTTCTCCAGGTTCTCTTCCATTTTGGGGCGGGCCCTCTTGGGGGTCGCACCCATCTCCAGATTTTCCAGCACCGTCATGTCGGTGAACAGTTGGCGACCCTCGGGAATCAGGATCATGCCCAGTTCTGCCTTCTCGTGGGGCGAGAGCCGCGTTACGTCTCGCCCATCGAAGGAGATGGTGCCCTTCCACGGCTTGAGCAAGCCCATAAGGGTGCGCAATAAGGTTGTCTTCCCCGCGCCGTTCGAGCCCACGACCGTGGTGAGACGGCCCTGTTGTAAGTTCAGGGAGACATCCCAGAGGATCTGGAGTTCTCCATAGCCCGAGGCAAGATCGCGCGCTTCCAGGATCATCATTTCCCTTCCTCCAACAGGCTCAGGGCCAGTTCAGGATCGCCCAGGTACGCCTCAATGACCTTGGGATCGTTGGCCACTTCTTTGGGCGAGCCCTCCGCGATTTTCTTGCCGTAGTCCAGCACCACAATGCGATCGGAGACATTCATCACCGCGTGCATCAAGTGCTCGATCATCAAAATCGTGATACCTTGCTCGCGAATCGCGCGAATCACATTCAACATGCTCGCCACTTCCGCCGGATTCAATCCCGCCAACACCTCGTCCAGGAGCAGCAAATAAGGACGGGCCGCCAGTGCTCGCGCCATTTCCAACCGCTTCTTTTCCGCCACGTTCAGTTTACCCGCCAGCACGTCCCGTTTTTCGGCCAACCCCACGAACTCCAACACCTCCTCGGCCACCCGTCGTCCTTCCCCGAGAGAGAGATTTTCCCGACCGTAGCACGCGCCCACCGTCACGTTGTCCAGCACGCTAAGTTCGTTCAGGGGGCGTACCACCTGGTGGGCACGCGCGATGCCCATGCGAGCCACCGCGTAAGGCGGCTTGCCCGTGATATCGTGCCCCCGGAAGAGGATGCGCCCTTCTTCCGGCGCGTACACCCCGTTGATGCAATTGAACAGCGTGGTCTTGCCCGCGCCGTTGGGGCCGATGAGCCCCAGGATTTCTCCCTCTTCCAGCAGGAAGGACACTTCGTTGACAGCAATCAGACCGCCAAAGCGTTTGGTGACGTGGTCGATCTCGAGTATCACACTCATGCCAGAACCCTCCGCACTTTGGGGAAGCGGTTACGCAGCCAGCCCACAAGGCCACTGGGCACAAAGATGATAATGAGCAGAAGGAGCACACCCGCGAACGCGAGTTGCAAATCCTTGAAGATGGGGCTCGTCAGCAAGTACCCGCGCAGCCGTTCGTACGTGGCCGCGCCCACAATGGGGCCCAGCACTGTGCCGTATCCCCCAAGCATGATCATCACGATGCCCTCCACCGACATGTGCAGACGGAAGGCATCGCCGGGCTCGATGTTCCCATTTTTGAAGAAGAAAAGCGCGCCGGCCAGGGCAGGGAAAATGGCGGACAGCACAAAGGCGATAGTCTTCGCTTTCGGGGCGGCGATGCCCAGCACCAGCGCCGCATCCTCATCCTCGCGAATGGCCAGAAGTCCCAGCCCAAACTTGGACGTGCGCACCCCGTAACTGGTGATCACACTCAGCAACGCGACCACGATCATCAGCCCGTACGCGACCCACAGGGCGTTCATGGGGCCGCCGTACGCCTGATACCGCTTGAAATTCATGGTCATGCCCACGGCGCCCCCGAGTGCATCCCAGTTCACGATCAGGGCGCGCACCGCCTCATTTACACCGATCGTGGCCAGCGCGAAATAGGCCCCCCGCAAGCGCAGGATGATCGCGCCCAGCACCGCAGCGAAAAGGGCCGTCACAATGGCACCGGCTATGGCTGCCGGAATCAAGTGCCATCCCATCTGACTGATAAGGTAAAACCCAATATAGCCACCCAGCCCAAAGAAAACGATATGACCGAAGTTCACGTACCCGGTGTACCCCAGCACAATGTTCAGGCTGGAGGCCAGGATGACAAACATGAGGATGAGGGACATATCCTCGCGTCCGCTGGCTGAGCCCGTGACCAGGGGCCAGGCGCCAGCCAGGGCCACGATCAGAACACTCACCCAGAAGGAAGGATCACGTAGCCATCGCATCGTTATCGCGCTCCTAACAGACCGGATGGTCGAACAAGGAGAATGATGACGAACAACGTAAACTCAATGACAGGCGTCCATCCCACGGGCATGAATACGGGCACAAACCCCTCGATGAGACCCAGGATAAGGCCACCGAGCAGCGCGCCCGTGGGGTTGCCCATCCCACCAAGGACACAAATGACAAAGGACTTCAACTCGTATACCCCACCCGAAAGGATATTGAAGGGGAAAAGGGTGGCGATGAGCCCGCCGGACACCATGGCCAGCATCGTGCCCAGGCCAAAGGAAAGGGCCAAAATGCGACGAGAGGGAATCCCCACCAATTCCGCGGCATCGCGATTGTTGGCCACCGCGCGGATGGACTTCCCCGTGTGGGTACGGTACATGAAGACATAGAGCCCCACGGCCATGATGATGGCAACAAATGCGGCCACCACACGCGTGCCCAACAACCGGATGTTCCCCACCTGTACGGCCCCCAGACTGAAGTCGATGTTGCGAGGGGTGCTCGTGAACAGGGCCGTTCCCACGCCGATGATGACCATGCTCACGGCAAAGGTGGACAACAGCGTGGAAAGGTGAGGCCCACCGAGCAAGGGGTGAATAGCGATGCCGTACAGGGCCATGCCCAGGAGAATGCCTGCAATCAGCATGATGAAGAGCCCCACATAGGGGGGAAGTCCAAGGGCCGTGTACAGTAAGTACACGCCGAACATGCCCAGCACAATCAGCGCGCCGTGGGACAGGTTGACCACGTCCATCACCCCGAATATGAGGGTCAGGCCCATGGCGGCCAACCCGTAAACAAACCCGATCAGCAAGCCATCTACCAGGGAGGGAAGCAGAACATCCATACGCGCCTCCTGGAGGGACGATGGGCGATGGACGATGGTTCGGCACGCCCGGCCAATCGTCCATCACCCATCGTCGATGGTCTATTTACCGCAGTGGATACACAGGTTCGGCGGTCTTGGCTGCCTCAGGCCATACGATTTCACGTACGACCTTGCCGTCCTTCTTCTGCCACTGGATGTACACCATGTCGTGGCCGATCTGGAGGCCGTGGTATTCGCCCGTGTCGAACTTGATGTGGCCGAAGAAGATCATCATGTCCATCTTGTCCAGCGCGGCCTTGACCGCATCCGCGTCGATGCTGCCCGCGTCCATGATGGCCTTTTGCAAGACCAGGCCCGCGGCGTAGCCGCCCGCCGCGTGGTAGCCGGGCTCGTATCCATAGGCGGCCTTGTACCCGCTGACGAATTCGTCGATCGTGGGGCCGAACCAGGAGACGCCTGCGGCCTTAGCGGAATCAGGCGAGTACTTGGCCAGGGACTCCCACTGGCTGGGGCCGATGATGCCCACGGCCGCGTCGCCCAGTTCGGCGAACTCGGGCACGGCGGGGGCCACAAGGATAGCCACCATCTTCACGGGTGTCTTCTTCTCGTACAGTTGCTTGGCAAAGGTCGAGCCATCCTGGAAGTGGCCGCCACCGATGATGGCATCGGGCTTGGCCGCCTCAATCTTGTTGATGAAGGGGCCGAAGTCGGTGGTGTCCTTTTCATAGCCCTCGAAAAGGACGACCTCGAAGCCCTGTTTCTCCGCGTAGGCCTTGGCCGCCTTGGCCACCGACGTGGCGAACTTGGTCTTCTCATACACGACCGCGATCTTCTTCGCGTTCGGATCCCAGGCTTTGAGCGCGTCTACCGCCCCGGTGAGGTAACGGCTGGCCGGGGTGTAGATCTGGTACACTTTCTGATAGCCTTGTTTGTAGATGGAGTCCGAAGCCGCGCCCGTGGTGATCATCACCTTGCCGTACTGCTCAGAGATCACAGCCGCGGCCGCAGTCAAGCCGCTGGAATAAGGGCTGATGAGGAACTCGGCCTTGTCCTCGGTGATCAACTTAGTGTACAACTGCTGCACACGCTCTTTTGTACTCTCATCGTCGTAGGATTTGGTCTCGAACTTGACGACGGTGCCGTCAGGCAGTTTCAACCCGCCGGCCTTCTCCAGATCCTTGAGCCAGAGTTGAATGCCCTGGACCTGCTCCTTGGACTCCTTCGCGTACTTGCCCGTCTGGGAGGCGGTAAAGCCCAGGACGACCGTCATGGTCTTGGCAGCGGGCTTTTCCGCGGGTTTCTGCTCCGGCTGAGGAGCCGGCGTAGGCGCCGCCTTGGCGCACCCTGTAACTACCAAGGCGAGGATGAACAACACCGTGAGGAGCCACTTCACGCCCTTCATGATGCCCTCCTTTCACGTGCAATGGCTGATGCGAGGAGAAAGTGGACGATGAAGCGCCGGCCTTTGCTTGTCCTCATATGACATGGCTTTGTTTCCGAGCGTGTGGGGTAACAGCCAAAGGGCGGTCTTCATCGTTCGGGCTACATTTTCCATCATAGGAGGGTCGCGCGAAATGGGCGTAAAAATCCAGAGGAGGAATGCAAAAATTCCATAAATACTGCATCATGACTTCTGATGCAGTAGGAGCCAAAGATCCTGAAGCCAGGCGCGTACGCGTGTTTTCACTCGTCGCCACCGTACTACGCCCAGCCCAATGAGCCAGGCAATGAAGATGAGTGTCACCTCCGGTGCATGGCGTAGGGCAATTATTCCGCTCGTTAAGTCTATAGGTCGCATGAGTGCAACTATGACTGACTTGCGCTGAAAGTGCGCGACCACAACGAGCGTGAGTAGCGTGTACACAACAGCCAGAGGCCACGGGATGAATCCGGCCAGTGTCAGGTAGGTGAACGTTGCCCAGGTCAACGTCACATCGACCAGAAAGTCGAATCGCCCAAGACGGGTAGGAGTTTTGCTTCGCCGTGCAAGGGGACCATCCAGTCCATCACTTACCCAGCCTATTGCTACTAAGACAACCGCATAAGGAAAGGCAACTGCACCGAAGCGGATACCGAGGTAAACGATGATTCCGGCAATGGCCATCCGCAATACAGTCAAGAAATCGGCTAAAAGTCGGTAAATCATCGCCCCAACTCCTCGCCCCCCGATTTTGCAAGGGCCTGTTCTACGGCTTCAACGATGGCTCCTACGGCCAGAGGGCGGGACAACAAGACGGCTCGTTTGTTTTGAAGCAATGGACGGCCTGTGAACGAGCGTGTGGCCGAAGTGATCACAACCCACGGGCAGTGGGGGGCCAATTCCATTAGGTCCTTAAGCGTGCGCTCGTTGACGTCGGGATCATCTGTGATGTCCAAGATGATCAGCCGTGGCACGAGATGAGGCCGTCGAATTAAATATCCAATTGCGGGAACTATACCGGGCAGTGCTCTTACATCGTATCCCCGCTCCTGCAACTCTGCCAGAATTAGGGCCCGCTCTTTCCAGTCGACTACGATGAGCAGGAGAGGGCGTTCTTCCGCATAAACCATACGTGTGCTACCGTATCTCCTTTCGTTTAGGCGCATTATGCTTGAGGTCTGTATACCGATGCAAAAATGCCGTCAAATCAGTGTCGGGGTGTTCACGGATTCTTGCCAGCATCTCCAGGTTGTACCGCGCGGGTTCATAATCCGGCCGGATGCGCAGCGCCTCCTGTAAGGCTGCTTCCGCCTCGTCCAGGCGCTTCAGCATGAGCAACGCCAGACCCAGGTTGCCCCACGCGCGCGCGCTTTGGGGTGCGATATCCACACAGGCTCGGAAATGCCCTGCAGCCGCCTCGTACTCCCCCGCCTCCATTGCCCGGAGCCCGGCCTGGTACTCGCGCATGTACGTCTTCACCTTTTCCACCCAATTCTCATCTTCCGGGCTTATCCCTATCTCCTCCCTTAGGCGGTGCAACGCCTGTTCCAGCGCCCGCGCGGTGATTTCCAGCCCCTTGATCACCTCCGATGGGCGGTGTTGGGCGCGTGCCAGACGAGCAGCCTCACGCGCGCTTTCCAACGCCTCGACGGTGTACCCCAGCGCATCGGCCACCTGGGCAAGCGCGTGCCAGGTTTCTGGCACCGATGCGTCCAATTTCAGTGATTTGTGCAGGGCTTCGTACGCGTCCTCGGTTTTGCCCTGTTGGTGCAAGGCCACCCCGAGACCGTGCCAGACTTCCGCGTTATTGGGATTTATTCGCAGCGCATGGCGAAAGTAGCGTTCCGCGCGGCGGGGTTGTTGATGACTCAGGGTTTGCCATCCCTTCCGGAGCAATGCATCCAACGTTGCGCGTGCTGAACTTCGTTTCCGCGATCGAGCCATTGGTATCCCGGATCTCCTTTCATCTTCCTGGCTCCTATGCTACAATAAGCGCGCAGGGGTGAGCAATCAAAGTAAAGGGGTTTATATGAACGCAAACGCATCAGCGTCGCGGATGGAGACACGACCCGCATCATTGCGTATCCTCTTTTTGTCTGCCGAAGTCTTTCCCTATGCTAAGACCGGCGGTTTGGCCGACGTTGCCGGTTCCCTGCCCAAGGCCATCCGTCGTCTGGGTCATGACATCCGCATCGTAATGCCCCGCTACGGTTTTATCGAAATCGACCGTTGGCGCCTAAAGAAAGTTATCGACGCGCTATCAGTGCCCTTTGGGGAAGGAAGCGAAATAGCGATCATATACGAGGCTCGCCTTGATGACGTGCCCGTCTACATGGTGGACAACGCCCGCTTTTTCGACCGGGACGGCATATACGCCTACCCCGACGACGCGGAGCGTTTCATCTTCTTCTCCCGGGCAGCCCTCGAACTCGCCAAGGCCCTCAACTGGCAGCCGCACATTGTTCACTGCAACGATTGGCACACAGGGCTCGTGCCCAACTGGCTCAAGACGATTTACAAGGACGATCCTTTCTGGAAGCAAACACGTACGGTGTTTACCGTTCACAACCTCGCCTATCAGGGAGTTTACGGACATCGTATCCTCGAGGTTGCGGGTCTTGCTCACCATGGGTTCATCGCCCATCCCCAACTTGCCCACTGGGATCACGTCGTTCACTTCATGGGACGGGGGCTCATCTATGCGGATTTCATCACCACCGTGAGCCCGCGCTATGCGCGGGAAATTCTCACCCCCGAGTTCGGTGCCGGCCTCGACCCCATCCTGCGCGACCGCGCCGACACCCTGGTGGGGATCCTCAACGGCATTGATGTGGAGGAGTGGAACCCGGCCACCGATTCTTACATTCCACGGCGTTATGATGTGGCGTCGTTGGAAGCACGGGCAGAAAATCGGCGCGCCCTTCTGGCCGATGTGGGCTTGCCCGAGGAGAGTGAGGGGCCGGTGTTGGGCTTTATCGGTCGTCTCACCGAGCAGAAGGGGATCGACCTGCTGGTCCAGGTGGCCGAGGATGCCGCGCGCTACCTGGACGCGCGGTTCGTCATCCTGGGCACGGGGGAAGAACGCTGGCAGTCCATGATCGAGGCCGTGGCCGAAAAGCACCCCGAGCACGTGCGCGCGGTCTTTACCTTCAACAATCCATTGGCCCACCTCATCTATGCCGGGGTGGACATTTTGCTCATGCCCAGCCGCTTTGAGCCCTGCGGGCTGAACCAGATGATCGCCATGCGTTATGGCGCGGTGCCCCTGGTGCGCGAAGTCGGGGGACTGGCCGACACAGTGCAGGATTTCGACCCCCGGACCGGGGAGGGCAACGGCTTCTCCTTTAAGGAGTACAAGGCCCAGGCCCTCTACACGGCCCTGGTGCGGGCGGCTGAAAACTGGAAGCACCGAGGCGTGTGGCGAACGTTGCAGGAGCGGGGCATGACCACGGACTTCTCGTGGTCGCGTTCCGCGCGCCAGTACATTGAAGTCTACTACCGGGCTCTGAACACATCCGGCGAGATCCCCGAACGCCTGCGTGAGAAACTGGCCTTCCTGCCCGGAGCGACGGAGGCAACCAAGACCCCATGACCACGGAGCGCCTCTACTTTCAGGATGCCTACCTGACCCGCTTCCGCGCGACGGTTGTCGAACGCCTCACCTGGGAAGGACACCCCGCGGTGGTGCTGGATCGCACTGCGTTCTATCCCGAGGGGGGAGGGCAACCTGCAGACCGGGGGTGGTTGAACGGTGTGGCCGTGGTCGATGTGCGCACGCGCAGCGACGATGTCGCGGTCGTCCATGTGCTGGCTGGGGACCTTCCGGCTGACGAGGTGGAAGGGGTGGTCGATTGGCCGCGGCGGTATGACCACATGCAACAGCACACGGCCCAGCATATCCTCTCGCAAGCCTTCATCCGCGCGGCCGAGGCCGAGACCGTAGGATTCCACCTGGGGGAGCGGTACACCACCATTGACTTGGACGTGGAGGTCTCGCCCGACGATGTAGCGCGCGCGGAGGAACTGGCCAATCAGGTGGTGGAGGAAAACCGCGCGGTGACGGCGCGGTTCGTCCCCCAAGAAGAACTGGCGCGCCTGAACGTGCGCCGTCCTCCCAAGGTGACGGGGCCTGTGCGCCTGGTAGAAATCGCCGATTTCGACGTGGTTCCCTGCGGGGGCACGCACGTTGCCCACACCGGTGAGGTGGGGCTCGTGGCCGTTACGCGCGTGGAGCGGTACAAGGGCGGGACGCGAGTGACCTTCTTGGCGGGGCGCCGCGCTCGGGCCGACTACGCACGGCGCCGCGCGCTGCTGGCCCAACTGGGGGACGTGCTCACCTGCGGCGAGGAGGACCTGGTGCCGCGCGTGGAACGCCTCCTGACTGAACACAAGGCCGCGACCTCTGCCTTGCGCAAGGCTCAGGAGCGTCTCCTGAGTGTAGAGGCCGAGGCGTTGTGGGCGCGCGCGCCCCAGGTGAACGGTGTGCGCATTATCAATGCCCCCTTTGACGATCGGGATCCCGACTTGGTGCGTAAATTGGCAGGGATGTTGCGTAACCGTGAGCGAGCTATGGTCATCTTTGGTTGGCAGGGAAAGGATAAAGCCCGTTTCGTATTTGCCCGTACCGAGGATGTGGACGTTCACATGGGGCAGGTACTGAAGCAGGTTCTGGAGGAGTATGGCGGGCGAGGCGGCGGTCGGCCCGATTGGGCAGAAGGGGGAGTGAGTATACCCGAGCGTGTGCCCGACATTCTGGCAACCGCGGCTCGTCTGTTGGAATCCATGATTTCGTGAGGAGTAGGGAAAATGACGATGGCCCAACCGGCACCGCAGACGGAAAGGGCACGTAAAGCGTTGGAGAAAGCCAAGGCTGTGCGCGAATCGGGACGCTTTGGCCCGCAGGAGATCGGGGTTCCCTTCCAGATAGGGCCCGGCGTCTATGCCATGCGTGGTTCACGCGGCGCAAATGTGGGCGCGGTCGTCACCGACGAGGGCATTATCCTTATTGATACACCCCTTGTGCCTCAGCAAGCGTGGACGTGGCGCGACTTCCTAAAGGATGTGAGCGGGGGCAAGCCCTTCCTCTACATCATCAATACTGATCATCATCGTGGGCACATTGTGGGCAACCAGTGGTTTGATTGCCCTGTGATTGCCCACCATGTGGCCTGGCGTTACATGCGTGGTTATCGAGAAAACTTCACTCATCGTGTGCGGCAGCTCTTCAAACGCCAGCCCGAAATCGTCCGTCACCTTCAAGATATTCGCATCATCTTGCCAGAGATTACCTTTGGGGATCGCTTCACCGTGTTCAAGGGAGGACGTGAGGTGCGCATCATTCACATTGGAGGTCATACTCCCGCCACCTCAATCGTATACGTACCTGACGCCAAGGTGGTATTCACGGGTGACTTGGTGACCTGTGGGGAGCATCCCTTTATGACCCAGGCTAAAAGCAAAGAATGGCTGGATGGCTTGACCTTGGTACGCCGTTTGCATCCTGAGGTAGTAGTTCCCGGGCACGGAGAAGTGGGGGGGACGGAAATTACCGAGTATATCTCCGAGTACTTGCGGTACATTCGTTACCGTGTACGGTACTACCTGCAAGCGGGCCACACGAAGGAAGAAACGGCCAATGCCATCGCTCCTGACCTTATTCCCTGGTTCCCCATTCCCAAGTACCGACGGCCAAAAATTACCCAGCAGATCAAGCAGGGCATAGCCAAAGTTTATCAGGAATTGCAAAAGGAGATAGGTAAGGGAGACGGTCGAAAGGCTTCGGCTACTACGGTCAAGCAAGAAGCCTAAGAGTGTGGACGAGTGTAGGTTTGTACGAACACAGGATGATGGTCCTTGAACGATGATACATGATCATCGTTCAAGGAGTATCGTCACTAATGTCCAGGGGGAGGTGATTTTTGTCCCCAATAACTTCGGTTGACCTATGACCGACGCACGGGAGCGGCTCATCAAACTACTCGAAGCCAGTGCAGGCACTGAACCTCAAACACCGGCGGAGGAATTGCGCGCCCTCCTCACAGAGTTGGAAATTCGCGTTGCCAACATGGAGGACACGGGCGATGAGGTATTGGCTATTCTCAGGCTCTTGGATCGGGCTGTCGCGTTGCTGAACGACTTGCAGGCGCGCGGGGTAGACCTTAAGCCGGAAGAGTCACGCCTGCTCACCGTACAGGGGCTTCTACGCAGTAAAGCGGTCCAGTTCGTGCGCGAGGCGGGCAAAGGTCGCGGATTGGCGGCCGCGCGCGCGGAGGTCTCCCCACCACCCGAGCACTGGTGGTGGTATCTGGACGAATATGTGGCCCGAGAGCGGCGGCGTCGATTGCAGCGCGCCGGCCTGGCCTTCATTGCACTCATCGTCATCGGAGGACTCCTTGTCTGGTTCATCCAGAGTCGTCTGCCCCGGGATCCACGTCTTCGTCGCATCATCGACCTGGAGAGCGCCCTGGACACGTATCTCAGCGAGGGCGATGCACCCGCTGCCATAAACACGCTGGAAGAGTTGCGCTCCCTGGACCCACAGAACGCGGACTACGCGGTGCTGTTGGGCGCGCTGTACGAGGTGAGAGGTGAGGAGACGCGGGCCCAGGCGCAATATGAAGATGCGAAGCGGTTGGTGGACGCGGGGACCTTTCATCGCCTGCGGGCGCGCGCGTATTTGCAGGTGGGGCTCCCGCAGAAAGCCCTGGACGAGGCAAAACAGGCGGTCGAATTGCGCCCCAACGATCCCGAGGCTTACTTCTACCTGGGAAACGCGTATGAAGCCCTGGGGGATGTACCCAACGCGCTCCAGGCGTATGAGAAGGCTTCCAAACTGGCCGAAGAGCAGGAGAATGCCCAACTTCTGGCCATCATTCGCGTGCGCATGGCCTTCCTGCTCCAGCGCCTTCCTGCGCCGACGCCCGAGCAGAAATGATACACACGGTGTATGTCCGATGCCGACGAACCGTGCGGTATAAGCGATGAAAACGGCGGACATGTTGCTTTCCCTTACGCCTTAATCGTCAATCGTTACATCCCCGATCCTTTCCAACCCATACCACCCAGGAGGTGATACCCAGATGAGCCACGTCTCCCCCGTGCTGGTTGTTCACGGCGGCGCAGGGCGTATTCCCAAGGCGAGTCGCCCCGAACGGGTGGAGGGCCTCGCACGAGCGTTGGATGCAGGCTGGGATGTGTTGGCCCGTGGCGGCAGCGCTCTGGACGCGGTGGTTGCCGCGGTTGCCGCCCTGGAGGATCATCCTCTCTTCAACGCGGGGCGCGGTTCCAGCCTGACGCGCGCGGGTACCGTGGAGATGGACGCGGGGCTCATGGACGGGGAGGCGCTCAACGTGGGGGCCGTGGCTCACGTGCAGCGCGTGGCGAACCCCATCCGCCTGGCCCATGAAGTGCTCCTTCATTCTCCCCACGTCCTGCTGGTTGGGGAAGGGGCAGAAGCGTTTGCCCAGGCCAGGGGGATTCCCCTCACCTCCCCCGAGCATTTGATCACCGAGCGGGTACGTCAGGCCCTGGCCCGCTACCTGGAACGTCGGCAGCAGCCCCCTGTCTCGGACACGGTGGGGGCTGTGGCCCGGGACGCGCGGGGGCATCTGGCAGCCGGGACGTCTACCGGTGGAATGTTGGGAAAGCCCCCCGGCCGTGTGGGGGATGTGCCCCTGGTAGGGTGTGGGTTTTATGCGGATGATGGATTGGGCGCGTGCTCGGCGACGGGCTGGGGGGAGAGCATCGCGCGGGCGCTCCTTTCGTACAGGGCGGTTGCCGGCCTGGGCAAGCATCCACCGGCGCGTGCGGCGGTTCAGGCTCTAGACTACATGACCCAGCGCGTAGGTGGACATGCCGGGCTTATCCTCTTGGATCGTGAGGGGCACATCGCGGCTCGGTGGAACACCGAGCACATGAGTTGGGGGTACAGGACCCAGGAAGAAGAGCGTGTTGTAGGATAGAATGAAGCGGCAAAACTTGCGTTGGAAAAAGGCACGTGTATAATTGAGAAGTAGTAGGTTATGCCCCCATAGCTCAGTTGGATAGAGCACCGGCC
Organism: Anaerolineae bacterium; assembly: GCA_026983525.1. Taxonomy (GTDB): domain Bacteria; phylum Chloroflexota; class Anaerolineae; order JAADDB01; family JAADDB01; genus S141-23. The sequence continues at coordinate 17,581 of JALWHQ010000110.1, forward strand.
TCCGGAGCCGGGTGGGGAGGTTCGAGTCCTCCTGGGGGTACCAAGTGGGGAAGGGCGTCTGTACCTCTCATTGGCAGACGCCCTTTATGTTTTCCTTAATTTCATGAACTGTTTCGCAGTCGCTCTCTCAGTTCGTGCAACAATATCAGCGCCTGTAGCGGCGTTGTGTTGGCCACGTCCAATTTCTCGATCACCCGTGCCACCTCGAGCACAACCCCATCATCCCACTCCCGCCCATTGAGAGCCACCTCCCTCACTTCTCGGCCACGTTCCTCGTTCTCCAATACCCGATACCCAATACCCGATATCTGTCCCTCAGTATTGGGTATTGGGTATCGGGTATCAGGTATCGGCGATTCCGCGCGGTGCTCGAGGCGCTTCAGTATCTCTTCCGCGCGTTTGACCACCCGCTCGGGCAGGCCGGCCAGGCGAGCGACGTGGACGCCGAAGGATTTCTTGGCCACGCCGGGCACCACCTGGCGGAGGAAGATCACCTCGTGCCCCTGCTCGACCACGGCCAGGGTGACGTTGAACGCGGCGGGGAGATGATCGGCCAGGGCGGTGAGTTCGTGGTAGTGGGTGGCGAAGAGGGTGCGCGCGCCCACAATGTCGTGCAGGTCCTCGGCCACGGCCCAGGCAATGCTGATGCCGTCGTAGGTGCTCGTGCCCCGCCCCACCTCGTCCAGCACCACCAGGGAGCGATCCGTGGCGTGGCGCAGGATGTGCGCGGTCTCGCTCATTTCCACCAGGAAAGTGGAGCGGCCGTGCGCGATATCGTCGCTCGCGCCCACGCGGGCGAAGATGCGGTCCACCAGGCCGATGTGCGCTTCGGCCGCGGACACGAAACTGCCCATCTGGGCCATGAGCACGATGAGGGCCACCTGGCGGATGAAAACCGACTTGCCCGCCATGTTCGGGCCGGTGACGATGACCAGCCGCTTTTCTTCCCCGTCCAGGTCGATGTCGTTGGGTACGAACGGCTCGCCCGGCGGCAGCAAATTCTCCACCACGGGGTGGCGCCCCTGGCGAATGTGGATGCGCTTGCTCGTGTCCACGGTCGGGCGCACGTAGTGGCGCTGGGCCGCGACGTGAGCCAGGGTGCCGAGCGCGTCCAGGGTGGCGAGGACGCGGGCGACGCGGCGCAGCCGCGCGGCCTGGGCCGCGACCTCCCCGCGCACGCGCACGAACAGGTCGTACTCCATGTCCTTGATGCGGTCGTCGGTGGCCAGAATCTCGGCCTCGCGCGCCTTCAGTTCGGGGCTGACGTAGCGCTCGGTGTGGGTGGTGGTGGCGCGGCGCTCGTAGGTGTTGGGCACCAGGTGGGTCTTGCTCTTGGGCACTTCGATGAAGAAGCCGAAGATTTGGTTGTAGCGCACGCGCAGGGTGGGGATGCCCAGGCGTTCCCGCTCGCGCGCTTCCAGTTGGGCCAGCCACTCGCGGCCCTCGGCCGCGGCTTGGCGCAGTCGATCCAGCGTCTCGTCGAAGCCCTCGCGAATGAGCCCGCCCTCCCGCACCAGGATGGGCGGGTTGTCCACCAGCGCGCGCTGGAGCAGGTCGAGCACGTCCGCGCAGGGGTCGAGGTCGTCGAGCAGGCGGCGGAGCAGAGGGGCGGTGGCCCGTTCCAGGGTGGCGCGAATGCGGGGCAGGCGGGCCAGGGACTTGCGCAGCGCGGCCAGGTCGCGGGCGTTGGCCGTGCCGAACCCCACCCGTCCCACCAGCCGTTCAACGTCGTACACGCCATCCAGGGCCTGGCGCAGGTCATCGCGCAGGAACGCGTCCTCCACCAGGTTTTGCACCGCGTCCAGGCGGGCATTGATCGCGTCCACGTCCATCAGGGGTTCGAGGATCCAGCGGCGCAGTAGCCGCGCGCCCATCGCGGTCTTCGTCTCGTCCAGGGTGGCGAACAGAGTGCCCCGATGGCGCTCCCCGCGCAGGGAGGTGACCAGTTCCAGGTTGCGGCGGGTGGTCGTGTCCAGCACCATGAAGCGCTCGGGGTGATAGGTGGTGAGTTCGGTGATGTGAGCCAGGTCGGAGATCTGCCCCGTTTGCAGGTAGTGAAGGAGGCCGCCCGCCGCGGCGACGGCCAGGGGCATGCCCGCACAGCCGAAGCCATCAAGGGTGGCGACGCGGAAGTGGCCGCGCAGGGTCTCCTCGGCCATGTCGGGGAGGAAGGCGCTGTCGGGGTGAGGGGAGAGACGGCTGGAGCCCAGGTCGCGCAGGCGCTGGGTCAGGGCCTCGTCCGCGGCCAAACGCTCGGGCAGGACGAACTCGCTGGGCGCGAGGCGGGTGAGTTCCTCGAACAGGGCGTCCTCGGCCTGGGGGCCGCGAAATTCGGTGGTGAGAAATTCGCCTGTGCTCAGGTCGAGAAGGGCAAGGCCGAACGCGGAGCGGGTTCCCTCGCGGGTGGTTTTCTCCTCCCGCACGAGCGCGGCGAGAAAGTTCTGGGCCTTGGCCTGAAGGAGCGCGTCCTCGACCACGGTGCCGGGGGTGATGACGCGCACGACCTCGCGGCGCACCAGGCGTTTGGCCCGCCGCGCGTCCTCCATCTGCTCCACCACCGCGACCTTGTGCCCACGAGCGAGGAGTTTGCCCAGGTAGGGGGTCAGTTGGTGGTGGGGAAAGCCGCACATGGGCAGGCGCACGTGTTTGGAGAACGCGCGCGAGGTGAGGGTCAGGCCCAGTTCCCGGGAGATGAGCCGCGCGTCCTCGTCGAACATCTCATAGAAGTCCCCCAAGCGGAAGAGGACGATCGCGTCCGGGTAGCGGGCCTTGATGTCCCGGTATTGTTTGAGCATGGGGGTGAGTTTTTCGCTCATGGGTTTCGGCGCCGAGGGTCGAGTCGTTTTTGTGTTCCTGGGCACGCCGATATCTCCGGTGTGCTGCAAAGCCACCATGCCATATTCGGCATAAGAGTGGTTGATTTTTCCCGGTTTGTCAAGGTCAGGATGAAACCTTTCGTCTCCTGTGTGCATCATAAACTCCAAGTATAGGAATCTATCAGTCCGAAATCTCTTGTAACAGAGGAGGTGAGTGAATGCTGCTGCGCTATTTCTACAATCGTCAGTTGGCCCATGCTTCGTACCTGGTAGGGTGTCAGGCTACCGGAGAAGCCATTGTCATCGACCCGGCACGAGATGTGGATCAGTACATAGAGGTAGCTCGACGGGAAGGTATGCAGATTGTGGCGGCCGTGGAAACTCACATCCACGCAGATTTTCTTTCCGGTACACGTGAGTTGGCGAAACTCACTGGTGCACATTTGTATCTTTCGGATGAAGGGGACGAGAATTGGAAGTACACCTTTGCTCCCCGTTACGCCCACACGTTGGTGAGAGAAGGAGACACGTTTCACGTTGGACGGATTCGTTTCACGGTCATGCATACGCCGGGCCACACGCCTGAGCACATTTCCCTGGTGCTGACAGACACCGCAGCCGGTGAGGTTCCTATGGGGATATTTACGGGGGACTTCGTATTTGTGGGATCCGTGGGGCGCCCCGACTTGCTCGAAAAGGCAGCGGGCTTGGAAGGTACGGCCCAAGTGGGCGCGCGACAGATGTTTCGTTCCTTGCAACGCTTCCGCCAGTTGCCCGACCACTTGCAGGTGTGGCCTGCCCATGGTGCAGGAAGTGCTTGTGGTAAGGGCTTAGGGGCCGTCCCTTCTTCAACAGTGGGGTATGAGAAACTGGTCAACCCCGGCCTTCAATTTGATGAAGAGGAGGCCTTTGTCCGTTGGTTGTTGACCGATCAGCCCGTTGCTCCCCGCTACTTTGCTGTGATGAAGCGCCTCAACAAAGAGGAACGCCCTGTCTTGGAACGCGTCCCACGATTGACGCAGATTTCGTTGCCCGAACTTGTCACAGCGTACGAGGATGGGGCTGTCATCATCGATACACGCCTTCCTCAGCAGTTTGCAGAGGTACATATTCGCGGCAGTTTCAATATCCCACTCACCGATGGGTTTGCAACCTGGGCCGGTTCATTCCTTCCTTATAATCGCGATATTTACCTGATTGCCGGTCCCCACCAAGTGGAGGAAGCCACGCGCGCGTTGATCAACATCGGCCTCGACAGGCTTAAGGGCTATGCACTTCCCACCATAATCGAAGAATGGCGGTCGGCTGGATATCCCACGCAGCGTTATGAGCAAGTGTATCCACCCCAGATTTTGGAGGCAGTGACGCGTGGCGAAGTGACCCTGGTGGATGTCCGCACGGCTCCTGAGGTTCGTTCTACGGGGCTTATTCCAGGCGCGATACACATCGATCTGAACGAAGTCGCCGCACGTGTGGGAGAAATTCCTGCGGATAAGCCGGTTATCGTGTATTGCCAGAGTGGAGGGCGTTCTGCTGTGGCGGCCGCGGTACTTCAAGCCCACGGAATAGAGCGGGTCTCCAATCTTCTGGGAGGTATCCTTTATTGGACTCGTTTTGGCCTGCCTATACATTCTCCTTCATGGGTGATGGATGTAGTATCAGAAATTGAATAGTCCCTACTGCAGCAGGATGTGGGCCTTGTCAACTCGATGCTGAACTCTCCAGAGATATAGGGCATCAGGGGCGGGAACACTTCCCGCCCCGTAGATTTTTTGATTGTGGATTTGTCCAATACCTACCGTTTCATATATCCTATTCTCGCACTTGTCTTAAAAACCTACCCACATGTATCCTCAGAGGAGGTGGCACTATGCAGCGTGTACGAGTTTATCGACGCCTTCTACACCTGATCCTTATCTTGCCCCTGTTGCTTGGGTTGCTCTTTTCTGTGAATGTTTTTCCGGTAATGGCGCAGGGGGGAGGGGAGTACACACTGACTATCCTGCATACTAATGATGTACACGCGAATTACGATGGCACTTTGGCGCGACAAACCACACTTATCAAGCAGATTCGCGCTGAGGGAGGCAATGTTCTTCTGGTGGATGCTGGTGATCGGTTTCTCGGTACCCTTTTCTACAAGTTGTACAAGGGAGAGATGGCCCAGTGGGCCATGAACTACCAGAAGTACGATGCCATGGCCGTGGGTAATCATGAGTTCGATGACGGCCCCGCCAATCTGGCGAAGTTCATCAAGGGCGCGAACTTCCCCGTTCTCTCGGCCAACCTCGATGTCTCTGCCGACCCCGATCTGAACGGCCTGATCAAGCCCTGGGTGGTGGTGGAAGTCGGCGGGGAGAAGATCGGCATCGTGGGGTTGACGACCGAGGATGTGGACATTCTGTCCAGTCCCGGCCCCAATGTGAAAGTACTCTCCGCTGTAGAATCCCTCAAGCAGGCGGTTCTCGATCTGACAGATCTGGGCGTAAACAAGATTGTCGCCCTTACCCACCTGGGATATGAGGTGGACAAGCAGCTCGCGTCCCAGGTTGACGGGGTGGACGTCATTGTGGGCGGTCACTCTCACACCTGCCTGGGGGACGTAAAGGGGTCGGCCGGGCCGTATCCCACGGTGGTGAATTCACCCTCCGGCCAACCGGTGCTGATCGTCCAGGCGTGCTCCAAGTTGAAGTACATGGGACGCCTGAACGTGACCTTCGATGCCAATGGCGTGCCTGTGAAGTGGGATGGCGGGCTCATCAAGGTGAAGGACGAGAACGTGCCGGAGGATCCCGAGGTGGCCGCCGAGGTGGCCAAGCGTGCCGAGCCCATCGAGAAGTTGAAGTCGGAAATCGTCGGCGAGACCCTGGTGGACCTGGTGGGCGAGCGTTCGGTGTGTCGCTTTGAGGAGTGCAACATGGGCGACTTGATCACCGACGCCATCCTCTGGAAGATGAAGGACCAGGGCATCCAGATTGCCTTGCAGAACGGCGGCGGCATTCGGGCCAGCATTCCCAAGGGACCCATCAGTCGCGGGCAGATTCTCGAGGTCCTGCCCTTTGGCAACACCATCGCCACCTTTGAGATCAAGGGGTCGGACTTGCTGGCCGCGCTGGAGAACGGCGTCAGCCGGGCGGAGAACCCGGAGAACGAGGGCACAGGCCGCTTCCTCCAGGTGGCGGGCCTCCGCTACGTATGGGATCCCACCAAGCCCGTGGGCCAGCGCATCGTCAAGGTGGAAGTCCGCAACCCCGACGGTACCTATAGCCCCCTTGACCCCAACGCGGTGTACAAGGTCGCGGCCAACGATTTCATGCGCCGGGGTGGGGATGACTACAAGGTTCTGGCCGAGAAGGCCATGAACGCGTACGATTACGGCCCGCCACTGGACGAGGCCGTGGCGGAGTATATCCAGGCCCACTCGCCCGTTGCCCCCAAGGTTGAAGGGCGCATCCAGCGGGTCGAGGTCACCATCATGCCTGAGACAGGCGCAGGTATTCCCGTCGCCTGGCCCGTTGCAGCGGGGATGGGGCTGGCGCTGAGCAGCCTGGGCCTGTACATCCGCCGCCGCAAGTAAGTTGCCACCGAGGGGGGCGTCTCGCACGCCCCCCCTTCTCACCGCCCCCATGCCCTTTCCCCGATCCCGCCTGCTCCTGGCCCTGGCCCAGATCGACGTGCTTGTCCTGTACGTGCTGGCGCGCGAGC
>JALWHQ010000111.1 GCA_026983525.1 Anaerolineae bacterium
TGTGGGCGCGCGCCCTCGACCCAGGGGACCGTATCCTGCCCGCGTGGGGCACATTGCTCACCGACGAAGGAGCGACCGTACGGGAAGGCCGCTTCCCCGCCCGCTGGATTGTGCCGCCGGGCGAGTACACCCTGGAGGTCTCATCCTACGACGCTCTGGAATCGGTCACGGAGAGCGCGCCGTTCAGCCTGGACGCAGGAGATGCCTATACCGTTGTCGTCCCTGTGGAGGTGGCGAGGCTGATGATCGCGCCCGCCAATGCCGACCGAGTAGGGGTTGCCCTCTTTTCGGCAGAGGACACGGAAACCGTGTTGACTGAGGTGGAAGGGGGAATGCCATCCTTGCGTCTGCCTCCGGGCACGTATACCATTCGCGTGTGGGATACATCGCATCCTCAGCGGGAGGTGTGGTTTGAAGGCATCTCCCTCACCTCCGGCGAGGCGCGTGAGATTCGCGTCCACTTTGAATAGCACACATGGTCCACGTGAACTCGAGGGTGCCCATGGACATTTCCTATCTGAAAGCACGCTTGCAGGACAGCCCCCTGGGTCATCCCATCATCTACCGGGAACGGGTCACCTCCACCCAGGACGTGGCTCGCGAGGCTGCCCTTGCCGGCGCCCCTGAAGGGTTGCTTGTCCTGGCCGAGGAGCAGACCGCGGGGCGCGGGCGCGCGGGCCGTTCCTGGTGGGCCCCTCCGGGCACCGCCATCCTGAGTTCTCTCCTCCTGCGCCCCACCCTTCCCCCTGAGCATGTGGGGTACATTGGCATGATCGCGGGCCTGGCCATGAGCGATGCCCTGGCCGACGTCGCCCACATCACGGTCGCCCTCAAGTGGCCCAACGATCTCCTCCTCGAGGGGCGGAAACTGGGCGGCATCTTGCTCGAATCCCTTTGGGAGGGGCTGCGCCTGGAGGCCGTCATCCTGGGGCTGGGCCTGAATGTCCGCGTTCGCTTCCCCCCGGAATCCCCCCTCTACGGCCAGGCGATTTCGCTGCTGGAGGCGGGGGTCGAGGTGGCGCGGGAGCCGATCGTCGTTGCCTACATGCGCCACCTTGCTGACTATTACGCTCGCATCAATGCGGGGTGGTCGCCCACGCGCGCCTGGGCCGAACGCCTGGAAACGTTGGGCAAGCCGGTGCGGATTATCGAACCGGGACACGCGTGGGAAGGGGTGGCCGTTGATGTCACCTGTCACGGGGAACTGATCGTACAGGTGGGGGATGAACGGCGCATCGTGCGGGCGGGAGACGTGAGCATCCGCCCCGTGGATTGAGTGTCCCCTCTCTACCCCCTTTCTGGGAACACCCGTCGCGCCCACATGACGGGCGCGACTTCGGCCACCAGCATCCCGGCCACGATGAGACTTCCCCCCACGATGGTGCGCGTGGTGATGGGTT
>JALWHQ010000112.1 GCA_026983525.1 Anaerolineae bacterium
GAGCTCAGTGCATCGGGGAGGATCACTATCTCCATCCAGCGGAGAGCCAGCACTGTTAACAACAGAAAGAGGATGCCGTCGGCTATATGGCGCACGATTTTATACCGATATGGTGTCTTGGTAAGGGTCATGTTAGGGGGTATTGGTGGTATAAAATTGTGCATGAAATAGTTGTTGGATATCGTGGATATAGGAGGTTTGGCCTTCGGGGTCGAAGGAGGCGCGATGGAGTTGGGAAATCACCTTGGGCAGTGGTGTGGCTTGCTGGATCCATTGATGGCACTGTTCTTGGCGGAGTCGCAGGCCGAGGGCGTTGATGCCGAGGATGGCGTGGTTGTCTGTTCGGTAATGGATGCGCAGGCTGCGGTAGTGTGGGGGATCTTGCCAGAGGAAATCGTCGGTATCGGGGTGGGGTTGGGGAGGCACGTATCCGTAGGTTTGGTATTCGATGTCGAAGAATTTGGCGGAGTTGTACCAGAGGCCTTGTCGGTAGGGTGTGGGGATGCCGGTGACGGTGGCGGCGACGCATTGTCCCATTTTGCGGGCGGTATACCACACGGGTTCGATGGGGCGTCGGTGGGGGGCGGTGTGTTGGAGTTGGGCGCAGTCGCCGATGGCGTAGACATCATCGATATTGGTGCGCAAGAGTTCGTCGACGACGATGCCGGTATCGATGTGGAGTGGGGTGTTTTGAAGCCATTGTACATTGGGCACGACGCCGATGGTGATGCCGACGTATTGGCAGGGGATGATGTCTCCTGAGGAGGTGCGCACGGCGCCGACTTTTCCGCTGCCGTCATCGACGATTTCTTCCAGTTCGGTGTTGAGCTGCAGGTCCACTCCGTGCTCGCGGATGTGTTGGTCGATGAGTTGGGCTTCGCTGTCGGAGAGGACGATGTTCCAGAAGTGGGATTCGCGTACTAAGAAGGTCACCTGTTTGTGGCGGGATCGGAGCATTTCGGCCAGTTCGATGCCGATGAGGCCGCCGCCGACGATGACGGCGTGGCGGATGTGGGGCGTCCAGTGTTCGAGGCGATGGAGGTCTTGGAGGTGGTATAGGTATCCCACGCGGTCGAGGTGGATGCCGGGCCAGTCGATGCGGTGGGGGATGGAGCCCGTCGCCAGGATGAGTATGTCGTAGGGGATGACTTGCCCTTTTGTTAGGTGGAGGTGCTTGTGCTGAAAGTCGATATCGGTGACTCTGTCGTGGATGCGTTGGATGTGGTAGTTGTCCCAAAGGGTATCGGGGTAGGGCTTGAGGTCGGAGGGACGGATGTGCCCCATATAGGCGTACATCAGTGCGGTGCGAGCGAAGAAATAGGGGGATTCGTCGGAGATGATGGTGACCGAGTAATTGGGATGGCGGGCGATGTGGAGAGCGGCCGTTGCTCCCGCCA
>JALWHQ010000113.1 GCA_026983525.1 Anaerolineae bacterium
CCCACTCTCACCTCCCCCTCTTCCCCGACCAACTCATTGGACACGGTGAGCGTGCGGCCGAAGTGGAGGGTGGCGTTGGTCAGGGGCCAGCGCAGGCCCTGGGTGGTGACGCCTGTGACGGTGGGAGTAAGGGGGAGCAGGGAGACGATGGCCCCAGGTTGGCCCTGGATGCGCAGGGTGTCCCCGTCGCGCAGCAGGTAGGCTGTGTCGGGGCCGTCCTTGAACCAGAGTCGCATGTCGTTCCAGTCGGGTAGGGCGAGCAGGAAGATGTTGGCCAAGGTCTGGTCGAGGCGGCCGCCCAACAGGCCCAGGAGGAGGACGTCACGCGCGCCCAGGTCGCGCGCGTGGGCCAGGGCCAGTTCCAGGTCGGTCTGATCCTTGTCGCGCGGGTAGCGGATCACCTGCACACCCTGCGCCTCCAGGTCGCGCACCAGGTCGGCGGGGAGGGAGTCCAGGTCACCGATGACGACGTGGGGCGTCAGGCCCAGGGCCAGGGCATGGCGCGTGCCGCCGTCCGCGGCGATGATGAACCGCCCGCGCGCGTGAACCAAAACCTCACTCGACGAATTGAACTCCCCATTGGCGAAAATCACCACACGGTCTGTTGGAATGCTCATGGCGATCCTCAGGGTCCGATCTCTAACCTCGTAAGTGCGATGACAAAAGCAAGTTTACATGGGCACGGGTCGACGATAGACCATAGACGATGGACGATGGCCTTGAGTTGGCGTCTATCGTCCATGGTCTATCGTCCATCGTCTGTCGTCCGTACGTCCGCTGGTGAATGAGTTCTGTCCACCTACTTAGATCTCGAGATGGGTGGTTCGTCGTGGGGGAAACCGAGGAACCCGTGGGGCGGCCAGGAAAAGAAAAAACCGCCCAGCGAAAGGGCGGCACAGTGGACGGTTTGAGAACATCTCGCCGTCCGTTTTCCCTTCGCTGGTATTACCCAGGTCAGGTTCCAGGGGTCGGTGGCGGATGCGGCCACCCTCTCAGCCGGGCTCACCCCAGCTCCCCCAACGGACTACTATTCAGTTGTCCTCCAAAAGAAACTATACCCATCTTGTCCAACCGTGTCAAGCCAGACTATAAAATGCTCTCCTATATAAAATGCTCTCCTATGATTCTAATGTTCTTCTAACAGAAAGCCAATGACCATCTGACATTGAAGTGCTTTAATGACGAAGGCAAATCCGTGGGCTCCTATAGAGGACACTTACTGTGCATGAGAGCCAGCGGTTGTGTGATTCGAGGGCTTGAAATCTCATTTTCTTCATGATAAGATAAAGTCAAGCCCACGCTCACCAAACGTATATTTACAAACACAGGAGAGAGGTAACCATGGACGTCTTCTTTTCTCTATTCTGGCTATTCTTCATGCTTTCCGCACTTCAGCCTGTTCTGCAGCAACGTTGGTTAGAGGCCGCGCGCCAACGTGTAATCTCCCGTCTTGAACGAAAGCGGAACTCACGTGTCATCACCATGCTCCATCGCCAGGAAACAATGAGTTTCTTGGGTATCCCCATCTCCCGATTTATCGATATTGAAGACAGCGAACAGGTGCTGCGCGCTATCCGTCTTACCCCAGATGACATGCCCATTGACTTTATTCTCCACACACCAGGAGGATTGGTGCTGGCCGCTGAGCAAATTGCCGAGGCCCTTGTGCGCCATAAAGGTAAAGTAACCGTCTTTGTGCCCCATTATGCCATGTCTGGTGGAACGCTTATTGCACTGGCAGCAGATGAAATCGTTATGGATGAGAACGCCGTATTAGGGCCTGTTGACCCGCAACTCGGTCAATTTCCAGCCGCCTCGGTGGTCAAAGTGTTGGAGCAAAAGGACATCAATGAAATAGATGACCAAACGTTGATCTTGGCAGACGTGGCTCAGAAAGCGCTGAAACAGGTGTGGAACACGGTTTTCGAAATTATCACCGGTCGGGGCGGGTCTGAAGAACTTGCTCGTCGCTTGGCGGATATGTTAAGCACAGGCCAATGGACACATGATTACCCCATATCCGTTCGTGAAGCCAAAGAACTGGGGTTAAACGTCTCTACAGATATGCCCCAGGAAGTTTATCAACTTATGGCTCTCTATCCACAACCAGGACAGCGCCGACCTTCCGTACAATACATCCCTGTACCGTATGATTCGCGGCGCTCAAACGGGCAATCTTCTGGCGGGAGAAACTAAACATGATTCCATTAGGTGACTCCGTACCGCGACGACGCTTCCCTTGGATAACGTACTCACTCATTGCTATCAACATCTTTGTATTCCTTATCGAGCTGCGTTATGGGCCACAAGTGCGAGTGCTCTTCGAGCGCTATGGAGTAATTCCTGTGCGGTTGTGGCAATGGCATCAGGATCCGACTGTACTCTTAACCTTGTTTACCAGCCAATTTTTGCATGGAGGCTGGTACCACATCATCGGCAACATGATCTATCTATGGATCTTTGGCGATAATGTAGAGGATCAATTAGGCCACGGCAAATACCTGTTATTTTACCTCATTTCAGGCGCCCTCGCGGGCGTTGCTCAAGCCTTAATGACGCCTACTTCTACTATTCCAAGTATTGGTGCCAGCGGAGCGATCTCGGGAGTGTTAGGTGCTTATATGGTGTTCTTCCCAACCGGCCGCGTCATCATGGGCATTCCCCTATTTATCTTTATGTACCTCTATGAACTTCCCGCTGCCGTTGCTTTGGGATTCTGGTTCATCAGCCAATACTTGAATGGGCTCTTTGCTCTGGCTACCGGAGCCCTTCAGGTAGGAGGGGTGGCTTGGTGGGCCCATATCGGCGGCTTTGTCGTAGGTGTAGTCTTAGGTCCCCTGTTGCGTGAACGTCGACCCCGATACTATTTCGCGTACGATTACGACCGCATGTGGCACTAACCTTGTATCCGTATGCTGAGGAGGCGACCATGACAGGGCAAGCGGCAGTAGAGGCGCTTTCAGGTGAGGAATTGCGCGAACGGATTTATCAAGTGCTAAACCACGAATACCCACCGTTTCGCGAGTTGATTTTGCCCATTGAAGTGGAGGTGAATGACGACGGTGTGGTCGTCCTACGAGGATGGGTGCGCACTCCTTCAATGAAGCATATGGCAACAATGCTCACGGAGGAAGTTCCAGGGGTGCGGCGCGTACAGAACGAGTTATTCGTAGACGACGCACTGGAACGAGCCGTTGCCTCGGCCTTGGAACAAGAACCCAGCCTGGAGGATGACTTTCCCGGCATTAAGGTAGATGTCCTGGCCGGTATCGTCACTCTTTGGGGAGAGGTTACCTCCGAGGTTGAGAGGCAAAAAGCGGAAGAAATTGCTCAGCAGGTTACGGGAGTGCGTAAGGTCATAAATGACCTGCGTGTACGTAATGAGGGGTAAGGGCGATGGGCGAGCAAAGCAAGGAACAGCAACCAAAGACCACGACACCCCAGGAGGCCCTACAGCCGTACCTGGCACATCTATACGCGTTTGTACGGCGAGAGATAGCATATTACGAATCCTTAGGGCTGCTGCGGGAGGGAGAACTCACCGCCGAAGATGTTGTCGATGAAGTCATAGAAACTGCCCTCTCCTTGTGGGAAAAGCGTCCCTCGGGCTCATTACGGCCATGGCTCTTACAGTTAGCATTACGTCGGTTGCGCCAGTACCTTCAGGCCGCGCGAGAACGACCATCCGATGAAATTCCGCTGGAACAGTTGGTCCCCCAGGAAGACTGGAGCACCCTGAATTTAGACACCGAAATTTGGGAATTCTATGAACCAGATGACGTTGTTGCTTGGGAAGATCTTCTTCCTGATCCCTCCACTTTGCCTCCAGACGAGTACATCGCTCGAGAGGAAGAACCCATATCCGACCCCCTGGGAACTGCTTTACAAACGCTTCCCCCACGGGTGAGGGAGGTGTTCGTTCTTTACGCCCTGGAAGGTTTGAGAGAAGATGAAATTGCTCGTCTCTATGGTTGGTCCATCCACAAAGTGAAACAATACCTGGCTCAAGCTCGCGATATGCTCCGTGAGCGATTGCATCTCCTCCCCGGAAGAAACTTTGTGGAACGAGTGGAGCAAAAATTGGCAAAAGGAGGAACGAGCAATGACCATCAACCTGGATGAAATTCGGGTGGACCTCATTGGTGATGACGAGCGGGGCTTTGAGTTTCTCGATCCCGAAACATTGAAGCCATTGACCGAACTGGAATTGCCCACTCGCGGTGTGCTTAGCGCTTACCTGGACATTTCTCCTGAGGAAGTAGCAGGCAACAAAGTGCGCCTCAAGTTACGTGATATGGCGAGTCAGTGGTTGGACTCTATAGAGGATAGGCAAGAACGCCGAACATTCGAGCAGGAGTTGGAGAAGATCGAAAAGTATCTAATCTATGAAATGAGTAGGCCCGGTCGGACCCTTGTTATATTCTCCAGTGAGATGGCGAACTTGTGGCGTACCTTCCACGTGCCAGCCCGTATCCGCACCCGCTTGGTTTGGGATGACCGTCCATACATGCGTCCACTACTCACGGTAATGGACGAATACGAACGCTACGGTGTAATCTTGGCAACGCGCGAGGAAGCGCGTTTCTTCCTGTTTTACATGGGTGAAATCGCCGAGTACTCCTTTGCACTCCACGACTACGTCCCAGGACGACACAAGCAGGGCGGCTGGGCACAAGCAAGGTTCCAGCGACATATCGACGATCACGCGCTACATCACTTCCGCAACGTGGCCGATGTAGCGGTCCGCCTGGCCGAACGCGATAACTGGCAACGGATCGTTCTCATGGGCACAGGGGAAAATGTGGCTCGTGTACGAGAGTATCTACCTAAAGCGTGGCAAGATCGCGTTGCCGGTGAAGTCCCGGCCAGCATTACAGACAACATCAACGTCATCCGGGACAAAGTAATGACTCTGGAACAGGAAATAGAACGCAAAATCGAAGCCGAACGTGTAGAACGAGTAATCACTGCGGCAGAAAAAGGACAAAATGGCGTGCTGGGTTACGCCGATGTACTCCAGGCCGTTCAGCAACAGCGGGTGGATATACTTATCGTGCCGGAAGGATTGGAGCATCCAGGGTGGGAATGCACCCAATGTGGTGGCCTGGTTGCTGACATATTAGCAAAACCAATTACAGAATGCCCTTACTGTGGAGGGCATGTGAAAGTGGTGGAGGATGTTGTTGATTTGGCCATGCAAAAAGTATTGGACACGGGTGGGATTGTGGAGATCTTGCGCGGTCCTATCAAGGACGAGTTTCGTCAACGTGGGATCATCGGGGCTCTGTTGAGGTATTAACGTAAGAGGAGGAGAAGCCATGAAAGAGAAAGAGAGCAAAACTTGGTTGGTCATTTTGGGGATGGTTGTTGGCGCAGCAGTAGCGGCCTGGCTGATCCAGCGGGATGAGCAACTGAGAGAGGAAATGCGCGAGCGCGCACGAACCTTGCGTGATCAAGCCATTGAACTGCAAACCGTTACATTAGGTCGAGCCCAACACGTTACACAACAGGCCCAGGAAAAGGCTTTAGCACTTCAAGCCGAGGTAAGCGCTGAAGTGGAAAAGCGCCTTCAGGAAGGTCGCGAAACGTTGGATGAAATGCTCTCACGTGTAAGGAGAGAAGTGGCCGAACTACAACAACAAGCCCAGCGGGTAATTGAGAACGCCCAAGTTCAAGCACAACTCGCGCGCAAGAAAGCAGAACTACGCGCCCTGGAAGCCCGCAAACGGTTGCGTGATCTTCGCATGTAAGGCCACAGGGTGGGCGATGGCGTCTTCTAAAAGTCATCGCCCGCCTTTCCAATGCCAACAAGGAGGGGAAAGTCATGGCCCGCTACGTATGCCACCATTGCGGATTCCCAACGACCAATATAAACCCATCCCCAAACGACCGATGCCCAAATTGTGGTTGGCATTTGCGCGTGTGTGCCAACTGCCAATTTTTCGATGGTGTGAATTGTATGTTAGGTGAACCATATGCACTTGAAAGTGCCATTCGCGGTCATCGATGCCCGCGCTTCGTCTTTCGTGCGCTATCTGAGTCTGAGGAAGAAAGGAAGAAAGAAACGCCGAAAAGTGAAGTCACCACAGAACAATTGGCTCCCCTCTTGTCCTCACCGCCAAAAATCAACGCCATCATCGCGGCGATTGATGGCTCGCCTCACTCGGCTCGAGTGGTCTCTTTTGCTGCCGATTTGGCCCGCCGGTATGATGCCACGATCTACCTGGTGCACGCGCATCCTCCTGTCCCCTCCTACCTGGGAGATGAGCAGTTCTATCGGCTGGCAGGTAAGGAGGTGGAACGGGGTCGGGAGTTGTTGCGTCCCTATGCCGACGCGTTGGCACGGGCCGGCCTGCAGGTGGAAATGGAGGTTCTGGAAGGGCCACCCCCGCGAGCCATTCTTGCCGTGGCCGAAACGCGTAATGCCGACCTTATCATCATTGGATCGCGTGGGTTAGGAGCCATCCGAGGCCTACTTCTTGGCAGTGTAAGCGAGCGAGTGGTACGAATGGCCAAATGTCCGGTCCTGGTTGTTCGCTAAAGGCGTAATTGGGGGATGCATGGGAATACAAGTGCGTACTTTGTTGCCAGGCCTCTTGAGCGCCGTTATCGCAGGGTTGTTCGTCGTCGCGTGCTCCTTTCCTATCC
>JALWHQ010000114.1 GCA_026983525.1 Anaerolineae bacterium
GCCCAGGCCCACAACGGCCAGCTCCACATCAGCAACAGTCCTCTAGGCGGCACGCGGGTGACCCTCTCCTTGCCCCAACCGGGCAGAACACCTTCAGATGCCTGATAAATTGACAGCAAGTTGTCAGCTTCTGCCCCTTCACTATTGAGTTCCCCCCTCCTATAATGAACCTAGAGACATCACGACGTGCGTGCAACGCGCGACACATCATCACCTGAGACTTCTTCCCAAGGCGTAAGAAAAGACGTGTACGCCAACATGGGAATGTAAGGGCATAAGCGCCTAGACCGGGAGGGTCACGATGCGTTACCACCGTTTTATTCTTCCAGGCATCCTGCTGGGCCTGATTCTGCTGCTAGCCACCAGCTTCACCGGCGGAGCCGCAGCTCCCCAGTCGGTGAACCTGGACATTACCAAAATACTGATTACCAGCGACCCCCTCGCGCCGGGGGATATTGCCGTATTCAACATCATCATTGATAACACAGGCGCGACGACGATTGACGTACTGCCCCTGCGCGACACGTACGACGCCACGCGGCTGCAGTTCCAATCCGCCTCGCCCGTGGCCCCAAACAGCACCTCCGCGGGGATGCTTGTGTGGAACGACCTAACACAGGCGTTTGGCAACCTGGGCCCCGGAGGCCAGATTAACCTGACGGTGACCTTCCTGGTACTGGATAACCCCGGCAGTGCCTGCAACACGGCAACCATTGAAGGCGCGCAGGATTCACTGGGCATTTCGGTACCGACAGTTTCCAGCACAGCCTGCGGCAACATCGTCGTGACACCAACCCCGACGCCAACCAACACGCCGACCAGCACACCTACATGGACACCCACATGGACACCTACCCCGACGTGGACTCCGACGCACACACCGACCAACACGCCGACCAGCACGCCCACCTGGACGCCCACGTGGACACCCACCAACGCGCCAACGTCAACGCCCACACCCACGTTCACCAACACACCCACCCCCACGAATACACCCACGCCGACAGATACACCAACTTCTACGCCCACATTCACACCCACATTCACACCGACGTGGACGCCCACGCCCACGCCTACCCCTACCGGTCAGGCATACGGCTGTGTGGAAGGACATAAAATTGACGACCTGCATGTTGGCCTGCCGGGCTGGGTGGTCCATGCACGCCCGTTGGGCTCGGAAGGCCCCGTTTACACTCGGGTTACCGACGGCACCGGCTACTTCCGGTTTGACAACCTGCCCGTGGGCACCTGGGTCTTCTGGGAAGAAATGCAGGAAGGCTGGGCCCCCGTGACCGCTCCAGAATTCACTGCGCCCGTCAACCCCGGCCCGGACTGCACCTACATCCGCTTCAAGAACCGCCAGGCCACATCCACGCCCACCCCCACAC
>JALWHQ010000115.1 GCA_026983525.1 Anaerolineae bacterium
GCGGGTGAGTATCTCCACCTCTGCCACCGCGGCGATGGCGGCCAATGCCTCCCCCCGAAAGCCGAAGGTGCGAATGGCGTCCAGGTCGGACAGGTCGCGCACCTTGCTGGTGGCGAACCGCTCAAAGACGAGGGGCACATCCTCCGGAGGGATGCCGGTGCCGTTGTCCACCACCCGAATGAGGCTCAGGCCGCCATCCCGTATCTCCACGCTGATGGCGGTTGCCCCCGCGTCCAGGGCGTTCTCCACCAGTTCCTTCACCACGGACGCGGGCCGTTCCACCACCTCACCGGCGGCGATGCGTTCGGCCACGTGTGGGGGCAGGCGTTGTATGCGGGCTGTGCTCATGATCTCTTCCTGCGGGGCGTGATGTGAGCCCCGGTTGGGATGGTTTCTCCCTGGTTTTACTCTCATTCGGCGGGAAGGTCAAACTGCCCCGATAGGGCATGTGGGGAAGGTGTATCGTTACCTTTCGGTCATGCCCACGTCATGGAACGTGAGGCAGCTTCGGGAGGAGACCTTATAGTACGAAAGTACTACCCCTCTTGCCGGGGATTGACAGGGTTTTCCCATTGACAAGGTCCCCTTTGGATATTATCTTGTGTTGTAGAACTGTACACAACGTGCCTGTAATACGTGCATTACAACCGCATCATACTGAAGCGTTACCTCGAAAGGGCAAACCTGGGGAAACCCAGGGGCGCAAAGCCACGGGTCTACGACCCTCAGGGGGTTATGACGGCCGGGCTGCCGAAGGGTAACGTGGTCTTCGCGCATCTGTTTGCGCGTTCCCGTTACTTCGGCTGCCCACGCTGGTAGCCGATTTTTTTATCACCAGTGTGATCAACAATCGTTTTTGGGAGGTGACCCATGCGGAAACTGCTCAGTGTTGCCCTGGTGCTGATGGTCGTCCTGGGCGTCTTTGCTTTCCCCGTCAATGCCGGTCTCCGGTTCTGCTCCAATGACCCGATTTTCGACGTGGATGGACACGAGGTGAGCGTCCTCATCGAACTGGCGCCGTACGAGGTGAAGGATGCCATCTCGCCGGAGAAGCCGGTAGTAACCGTTCTCTACGCGCCCAAGGGCACGGACCCGAAGGTCGTGTCTGTGTTCGGCGACTTTCCTGAATACGCCGAGGCGCGGGAATGGGGTCGCGATGAGAAGCTCGGCATCCGGATCAAGGTGCCCAAGGTGGAGGGCTACGAGATGATGCGGGTGACCGTATTCATTGACGGGGAACAGGTCGCCCAGAAGATGACGGAGAAGCGCAATATGTTCCTGGTCCTCGACTGGGATGAGGAGGAGCACGAGGAGGAGCACGACGACTAGTCGGCTCAGCACCGCGGGGAAGTGCCCGGGGCCGCCAGTTCCCCCCCATTGCTGGTA
>JALWHQ010000116.1 GCA_026983525.1 Anaerolineae bacterium
ACCGGCCCATCACCAAGTGGTCGGTGGGCGTGCGCCACTGGGATCGGCTGCCCGAAATTCTGGCTCGCGCCTTCCGCATCGCCCGTTCGGGCCGACCGGGCTCCGTGTACGTCGAACTGCCCGAGGACCTGCTCAAAGAAGCCCACGGCGAAGAGGACGTCCCCACCCAGGGGCCGGCGGCTTATCGCGCCCCTTCCCCCGGGGCCGGCGATCCGGAAGCCATCGAGCAGGCAGCGGAGATGCTGGCGAACGCGGAACGCCCCCTGCTCCATGCGGGCTCGGGTGTTGTGTGGTCGGGAGCGTGGGCAGAGTTCCAGGCCCTTGCCGACTACCTGGGCGCGGTGGTCACCACCACCCTGGCCGCGCGCGGGGTCGTCCCCGAAGACCACCCGCAGTACATCCACCTGCTCAATCAACAGGCGCTCCTCCAGGCTCGCCGGGAAGCAGATGTGATCCTGGCCGTAGGCACGCGCTTCAGCGAGTTGGACGGCTGGGGCCGGCCGCCCTGGTGGGGAGACCCAAGGGAACAGAAGACGATTCACATCGACGCCGACCCCATGGCCATTGGACTCAACCGGCCCGTGGACGTGGGCATCGTGGCCGACGCGCGCGCGGCCCTGGGAGCCCTCCTCAGCGCGGTCAAAGCACGAACGCCGGCCAAACCTCCCCATCCCCACCTGAAGCAGTACCGGGAACACACAGAGGCATGGCAGAAGGAGTTGGGCGCGGCCCTTGACACGGGCATGGGGGGCATCAACCCGGGCCGCATGGTTCAGGTCGCGCGCGAGGTCTTCCCTCGCGAGGCGGTGTTGGTCATGGACGGGGGCAACACCAGCCTGTGGACGGTCAACTTCTTCCCCGTCTATGAGCCGCGCAGTTTCCTGTACACGTCCAAGTTCGGCCACCTGGGCACGGGACTGCCCTATGCGATTGGCGCGCAAATGGCCGCGCCCGACAGGCCGGTGTGTCTCATCACGGGCGACGGCGCGTTCGGCTTCAACGTGCAGGAATTGGAGACCGCGGCGCGATACAACGTGCCCATTACCGTGATTGTCGCCGTAGACCACGGGTGGGGCATGGAACGCACCTCGCAACTCGCGGCAGGCATCCAACCCTTCGTGGAGACGGAGTTCTTCCGCGAAACACGCTTTGATGAGATCGCGCGGGGGTACGGGTGCCACGGCGAGAAGGTGGACCGTCTGGAAGACCTGCGGCCTGCCTTGGAGCGGGCGCGCGCGAGCGGACGGCCTGCCGTCGTGCAGGTCTCCGTCGATCCCATGGCGAACATGGCCCCACCCGGCATCCGCACCTTCGCCACCGTGCGCATGGATCCGCGGGAACTTCAGAAACAATAGGCCAGAGGCCACCGGATACCCAATACCCAATACCCGATACCCGATACCCGATACCCAATACCCACTATCCAACACCCAACCACAAAATCACCGAAAGATGCGTTCAAGGAGAAACCAACCATGACCGGCTTGCACGGAAAAGTCGCCCTCATCACCGGTGCGGGGCGGCGCGGAGGCATAGGTGAAGCCATCGCCTATCGGTTGGCCCGCGAGGGCTGCCACATCGCCATTGCCGACCTGCTCGAACCGCCCAAGGATCCATTACATCCGGGCACGGGTTCCCAGGACGAGATGGACGCCATCGCCGAAGCCATACGCGATTTGGGGGTTCAATGCCTCACCATTCCTGTGGACGTGACGCAGGAGGACCAGGTGCAGGCCATGGTGGGGCGAATCAAGGAGACCTGGGGGCGTCTGGACATTCTCGTCAACAATGCCGGAACCATCGTCGCCCCTGCTCCTGTGGTGGCCATGGATCCAAGTGCCTGGCGCAAAACCCTGGAGGTAAACGCCACGGGCACCTTCCTCTGTACCAAATACGCGCTGCCCCTTATGATGCAGGGGGGCAAGGGTGGTCGCATCGTCAACATCTCGTCCATTGCGGCCGAGCGGCCTCGGCCCTACATGTCCGCGTACGCGGCCAGCAAAGCCGCTATCATCGCGCTCACCCAGGCGGTGGCGCAAGAAGTCGCGCCCTTCGGCATCACGGTGAACGCCATCTTGCCCGGCGACATCGATACGCCCATGAAGCAGTGGGGGTTCTCCCTGGAAGCACAGATTCGCGAGCGACCTCGCGAGGCCATCATCGAGAACCTGGTGGCGCGCATTCCCGTGGGACGGCTGGGACGCCCTGAGGACGTGGCCACGGTCGTGGCCTTCCTGGCGTCCGAGGAGGCCGAATTCATCACCGGGCAGGCCATCCGCGTGACGGGGGGACGTGAACTGACATGAGCATCACACCGTCGTCCGCGTCGACGATGAGATGCACCGGCACGGCTTCTCCCCTATGCGCCCTCTCCTCATCTTGCCATTTCCCATCGCGCATGGCAAGATCGTGGGAGATGACCAGAGGTGAACCATGGTGCTCCCGCGTATTACCAGTGTCCGTAACCCGCGCGTTGTGGCCGCGCGCAAGTTGGCCCGCCGTAAGGAGCGGGTGAAACAAGGGCGTTTCCTCGTCGAAGGACTGCAAATACTTCACATGGCCCTGGACGCGGGCGCTCGCCCCCTGGACGTGTTCTACTGCGAGGACTACTTCGCCGGCCCGGAGGCCCCCACGCTGGTGAAGCGATTCCGGGCTGCAGGCGCGCGGCTCATTCCTGTGGCGCCCCACGTGCTCGACAGCCTGTCCGAGCGGGAGACCCCCCAGGGCCTGGTGGCCACCTTTGCCCTATTCGAGCATCGTCTGGAAGACGTGCCCCCCCGAGGAGACGACCTCTACCTGGTGCTCGACCGGCTACAAGACCCGGGCAACCTGGGGACGCTGATTCGCACAGCGGACGCGGTGGCGGCCCGGGCCGCGGTGCTGGTGGAACCGTGTGTGGATCCGTTCAACCCCAAGACCGTGCGCGGCAGCATGGGGTCGATATTCAACGTGCCCATCGTGAGGACGCGCGAGGTGGAAGCCCTGTTCACCTGGATGGAAAAGCAGGGCGTACGCGCGCTGGGAGCCGACTCCAAGCAGGGGATCCCCTGGGGGAAGGGACTGTGGAAGGGAAACGTGGCCCTGGTGTTGGGCAATGAAGCGCGCGGTCTGTCGGACGATGTGCGCGCACACATACGCGAGTACGTGCGCCTGCCCATCGTGGGCAAGGCAGAATCGCTAAACGTGGCCATGGCCGGTGGTGTGCTGATGTACTTGTGGCTGAGGGAGAAGATGGCTTGAGTATTCCACGCCCCTTCCCGCCCAAGATGGCAGGTTTGGCGGCTCGCGGAGAGGTGGGCGATAATACCAAGGAGAGCCCTGAACACGTGTGCAAGGAGGAAGCCATGCCCCACTGTGATATCGGCCTCATCGGTCTCGCCGTCATGGGCCAGAACCTCGTGCTAAACATGGCGGATCACGGATTCCGCGTCGCCGTGTACAACCGCACCGCGGCGCGCACCGAAGCCTTTATGCGGGAAAAGGCGGGGGACCGTCCCATCGTTGCCACGTACGAGTTGAAAGACCTGGTGGCCGCACTGAAACGCCCACGCGTGGTCATGCTTATGGTCAAGGCGGGCTGGCCCGTGGACGCGTTCATCGAGAAACTCGTTCCCCTGCTGGAACCCGGCGACATCATCATCGACGGCGGCAACTCTTACTTCAAGGACACGGAGCGGCGCCACGACGAACTGGCGGAGAAGGGCATTCACTTCCTCGGCGTGGGCATCTCAGGGGGAGAGATGGGCGCGCGCTATGGGCCCAGCATCATGCCCGGCGGCCCAAAGGAGGCTTACGAGCGCGTGCGTCCCATCTTCGAAGCGATTGCCGCCAAGGTGGATGGCGAGCCCTGCGTCACCTACATTGGCCCGCGGGGCGCGGGCCACTACGTCAAAATGGTCCACAACGGCATCGAGTACGGCGACATGCAACTCATCGCCGAAGCGTACGATATCATGCATCGCGGCCTGGGCCTGAACGCCGAGCAACTTCACCACATCTTCGCCCGCTGGAATCAGGGCGTCCTTTCCTCGTACCTGATCGAGATCACCGCGGATATCTTCACCCACAAGGACGACATCACCGGCAAACCGCTGGTGGATGTCATCCTCGACGTGGCGGAACAGAAGGGCACGGGCCTGTGGACGACTCAAGAGGGCTTGAACCTCATGGTGCCCACGCCGACCATCAATGCTGCAGTAGAAGCGCGCATCATCTCCATGTACAAGGAAGAACGAGAGCGCGCGTCCCAGGTGCTGCCCGGCCCTAAAGAAAAGGTATGGGCACGCAACACGTTCGTGGACTTCATCGGCGACGCGCTGTATGCGGCCAAGATTTGTTCCTACGCCCAGGGGTTTGCCCTGCTGCGCAAGGCCAGTCAGACCTACGAGTACAACCTGAATTACGGGGAGATCGCCCGCATCTGGCGGGGCGGGTGCATCATTCGCGCCCGCTTCCTCGACGACATCCGTCGTGCCTTTGCCGACGAACCCGACCTGCCTAACCTACTCCTGGCGCCTTTCTTCCGCGACGCACTGGCCCAACGCCACGGGGCCCTGCGCCGCGTCGTTCAGACGGCAGCCGCCATGGGGATCCCCACCCCGGCCATGAGCGCATCCCTGGCCTACTACGATTCCTACCGCAGCGCGCGGTTGCCCGCCAACCTCATCCAGGCCCAACGGGATTACTTCGGCGCCCACACGTACAAGCGCATCGACATGGAAGGCACGTTCCACACGGAGTGGGAAGAGGAAAGTGGGGTTGGAGGTTGAAGATTGAAGGTTAAAGGGTGAAGAAGGTTTTCCCCTCACCCCTCTCTCAACTTGGGGAGAGGGGTGAGGGCCAAATATGGTCAGAGTGCCTTGTTTGCCCTCCCCTTCACCCCGCGCCTATAATCCAATCACGTATCATACACCCCTATTCGAGGTAGACTCCCATGCGCCCGGTTAGCATTGTCGGCTTTGGTATCATCCCGGTAATGAAACAGCACGACCTTTCCCTGCGCGAGATGGGTGTACGTGTCATTCACCAGGCCATGGAGAGCGCCGGCGTTGACCGCGTGGATGCGCTCTACGCGGGCAACATGCTCGCCGACGAACTCCAGGGCCAGAAGCACATCGCCACACTCCTGGCCAGTGAGGCCGGCCTTGTGGGTGTGGAAGCGCTACAGGTGCGCGCGGCCACCGCCACAGGCGCGGCCGCGCTGCGCATGGCCTATTTCGCGGTCGCCAGCGCCGAGGCAGATCTGGCCATTGCCGTGGGGGTGGAGAAGATGAGCAGCGCCCCTGCCACCCCCGCGCTGGCAAAAGCCCTGGACGCAGAAGAGGAAGTGCCCACAGGCGCGACCCTCATAAGCCAGAACGCCCGCCTCATGCAGATGTACCTCGAACGCTACGACGTGCCCTACGAAGCCTTTGCCAACTTCGCCATCAACGCCCACCGTAACGCTATGACCGTCCCACACGCCCTTTTCCACAAGGAAGTCAGTGTACAGGACGTGCTGAACTCGCGCATCGTCAATCCTCCCTTGCGCCTGTACGACTGTTCCCCCATTTGTGATGGCGCTGCCGCTGTGGTGCTGGCCCCCGCGGATCAGGCACGCGCGTTCACCGATTCCCCCGTCCGCATCCTGGCCTCATCCGTGGCCACCGACTATTTTCGTGTGGACGACCGCCCCGACCCGCTGGAACTGCGCGCGGCGCGCCTTTCCGTCATGAAAGCCATGCGCGCGGCCAACGTCCACCGCAAAGACGTTGACTTCTTCGAGGTCCACGATGCCTTCTCCATCATGGCTTGCCTGATCCTGGAAGCGTGTGGCTTCGCCGAGCGGGGACAGGGGTGGCGCCTGGCTCAGGAGGGAGAGATCTTTCGCGAGGGGAACATCCCTATCGCTACGATGGGGGGACTCAAAGCGCGCGGGCACCCCATTGGCGCCACCGCCATCTACCAGACTGCCGAAATCGTCATGCAACTGACCGACCGCGCCGGCCCCAACCAGATTCCCAACGCCCGTATCGCCATGCTGCAAAGCGTGGGCGGGGCCGCGGCGACCGTCCTTACACACATCTTCGCTCGCCAGGAAAGGGTATAACCCACCCGTATTCACTGTGGAACGAGCCATCCATCGATTGACACTCATCCTGGCCCTGTGCTACCATGCCCGTCGAGGAGGAACACCCGCATGTGCGCACCCGAAACAGGGCTCACCCGCAGGTTTGCACGCTTATGCCCCTATGTCATGCACGTGCAGCGTGCGTTGGGCGCGCTCTTCCTCATCCTCTTATGGGGAGGAACGCAACAGGCCGTCTGGAGCCTATCCCTACCGGCGGCAGATGTCATCCGCTTTGAAGCCCACCCCCTTCCCAACCGGGTTATCGTCATCTGGGAGACGACATCCGAGCCCGACACAGTAGGGTTCGAAATCCTGCGCAGCGACGACGGGGGCGCGACCTTTTCCACCGTGCATTATGAGTCGGCCCAAGGCACCGACGTGACCGGGTACCGCTACCAGTGGAGTGACATCGAGGTGGAACCGGGCACCACGTACCTCTACACCCTGGTGAGCATTGACGTGGCGGGCCAGCGCCGGGAACACGGCACGGTGACGGGCACCACGCTACCCGCGCCGGCAACGCCC
>JALWHQ010000117.1 GCA_026983525.1 Anaerolineae bacterium
GCGTTTGATCTTATGTATGAGAGGGCTGCCTGAGCGGACTCCTTCATTATGTCACCGAGGGAGCCTGTGAGCAGAAGACCCCCTTTACCTTTCATCTTCGTAGCCTCAATGAACATTATCTCCCCGCCAACCTCCGTCCAGGCGAGTCCGGTGGCTATGCCCACGAGGGGTTCGCGTTCTCTCTCCGGTTTGTACCTCGGCACTCCCAGTAACTTCCTGATGTCCTCCTTGGTTATCCTGAAGGGACCCTCTTCGCCCTTCAGCTTTTTCACCGCTATCTTTCTGAGAACGGAGGATATCTGCCTCTGTAAGTTTCTCACACCCGCTTCGCGGGTGTATCCACGGATTATTTCAAGGATCGCCTCGTCCTCAAACTGAATTTCCTCCTCCTTGAGTCCGTGTAGGGGTATGAGCTTGGGGAGTAGGTGCTTCTGAGCTATGAAGAGCTTTTCTTCCTCTGAATATCCTGAAAGCTGTATGAGTTCCATCCTGTCCAGCAGGGGTGTGGGTATGGTATCCATCCTGTTGCCCGTGCAGATGAATATCACCTCGGAGAGGTCAAAGGGGAGACCTATGTAGAGGTCTGTGAAGTTCTTGTTCTGCTCAGGGTCTAAGACTTCCAAGAGTGCGGAAGCCGGATCTCCCTGAAAGGACATGGCGAGCTTGTCTATCTCGTCAAGCATTATGAGGGGGTTCTTGGTGCCAGCCTGCTTTATAGCCTGTATGATCCTGCCGGGCATGGCGCCCACGTAAGTTCTCCTGTGACCCCTTATCTCTGCCTCGTCCCTTATACCGCCGAGAGCTATCCTCACGAACTTCCTGCCGAGTGCCTCTGCTATTGACTTGCCCAGAGAGGTCTTTCCTACGCCGGGAGGTCCCACGAAGGCAAGTATCTGGGCTGTGGACTCCCCACCTTCCGTCAGCTTTCTCACCGCAAGGTACTCTATTATCCTGTCCTTGACCTTCTCAAGGTCGTAGTGATCCCTGTCAAGGATCTCCTTAGCTCTGTCAAGGTCATAGTTATCTTCAGTCCTCTTGTTCCAGGGTAGCTCAAGAACCCAGTCAAGCCAAGTTCTAAGGACGCCGGCCTCCGCAGAGTCCGGGTGCAGTCTCTCAAGCCTCTTTATCTGCTTTTCTATTTCCTTGCGCGTTGACCCCTCTAACTTCAGCTCTTCAAGCTTTTTCCTGTACTCTTCTATCTCTGCCCTTCTCTCGTCCGTTTCCCCGAGCTCTTCCTGTATAGCCCTTAATTGCTGTCTTAGGAAGTACTCCCTCTGCTCCTTCTCTATCTGCTCCCTCGCCTGAGCGCTTATCTGCTGTTTTACCTCTAAGAGCCCCACCTCGTTTAGAAGGAACTGGTGAACCTCTCTGAGCCTCCCCCTCGG
>JALWHQ010000118.1 GCA_026983525.1 Anaerolineae bacterium
TCGTGTTGACGTTCCATGGTACAAAATATCGGGTGGATTCACAGCTTCTAGTGCTAAATCAATGTTAATAGAGTGTCCTTGGTTAGCTCGTATTTTGCCCTCTTTTATGATGAACCTCTGTTTGTTGTTTTTTGTAACAACCTCTTCTATTAGCTCTTGTGTGAGCTTTACCTTTGTACTCTTCTCTATGAGTTCATTTATCTCTGCCCAACCGTTACTGTCCAGTTCTAAACCAATTTTTTCGGGTTGGTGTCTTAATATCAAGCTTAAAAATTTGCTTGTTGTTTTTAATTTGTTATTCATTTTTTCTTCTTTTTATATTTTATAATCTTGAGGTCACAAACTGTGACCTCAAATTGTCATATTTTCTTTAAGGTCGCAATTTGTGACCTTTAAGATTTTCTTAACCACATTAAAGTTTCTCTTTTAAAATCTCATCCCTCACCACCATCAAGGCAAAGCCCAATTTATTTAAGCCTCTCCATTTTAAAGGTTGTATTGCTTTTTCATCATCTGCTAACATGCCTATGCCCCATACTTTGTCGTAAGGACTGGCTTCAACTATAACTCTGTTTGAAGTAGAGAGCAAAAACTCTTTAAGTGCTTCGTTCCGTGAGAACTTAGCCATGTTTCCTTTGACCACTATGTCAAATGAGGCTTCTTCCCATATTTTGTCATCAAAGTTTTTAACCTCACGCCCTAAAGCCTTAACCTCTTTGGTTGATTTGGCTTTTAATATCTTCTCTACCATTGAAGCATCAAACAGTCTGGCTTTTTCTGCCATCATGTAGTGTTCAGCCGTTGCATAATAGACCTCATCTAAAGTAAACCCTTTAGGAAACCATTGAGAGAAGCAACTCTTGTCTACGTTCTGTTCTGATTTTTCTCTGTGACCCCAAAAGAAAAGGTATTTGAACTTTTTTCCTTTTTCTAGTTGTTCTTTTAATTCGTTTATATTTTTCATATTTTCTCTTTCTTTTTCTCATTTTCTACTAAATCTTTAAAGAGCGTACTGTAATAACCCTCTTCATCTAAATGTTCTAATCTCTTTAAAAAAATTTCTATATCAAAATCTTCGTCTCTATCTTCTAAAATAGCTAAGGCATCATTATGTAACATATACGCTATGTTTCCTGCTACACCCTCAGTAGTCTCTCCAAACTTTCCACCTTGACCGATGAGAAGTCTAATCTCATAAAGAGCTTGAGCTAAGATTTTTATTTGTATATTTTTATTATTCATTTTATAATTTTCTCCTACACCTTCGCCAAATCATCAAACTCTAAAAAAAGTTTCAAATCTTCAACAAAGCTATCATCTAAGCTGTCATAAATTCGTTTCATTCGTCTGTATCTCCCCTCGTAACCTTTACGCTGTGCTAT
>JALWHQ010000119.1 GCA_026983525.1 Anaerolineae bacterium
GCGTTCCGCATGGGTGTCTCCTCCTCTGTGGTGTGGGGCCAGGGGGGCGCCGGTTGGGAAACCACCGGTGCCCCCTTTGGCTTTTCTGCGCCGTACGCAGTACAATAGTTCGCTATCAACGCGCAATCATCCTATCCTTCAGCAGGAGGCAAAAGCAGCCATGACCGTCTCATCCGCGCCCTCACCCGAGGGAGTTGCCTGGCCCAAGGGCCGCTACTATTTCCTCATGGCGCTTGTTCTCATCCTGGGTTTCGCCTGGATTACCGCAACGCGCGTAGTCCAACCGACGAATATTGGCGCCCAGGTTCCACGCCCCGGCTTCGTCGCTCCGGATTTTGCGCTCCCCACGCTGGATGGGGACACCATCCGCTTGAGTGATCTGCGCGGGCGTCCCGTGGTCATCAACTTTTGGGCCACGTGGTGTCCACCGTGCCGCTCCGAGATGCCGGCCATCATCCGCGAGTACAATCGGTACAAGGATCGCGGCCTCATCGTCCTCGCCGTCAACCAGGCCGAGAGCCCGGCGAAAATCATCCCCTTCCGCGAGGAGTACGGCATGCCCTTCCCCATCCTGCTGGATGAACGCATGGAAGTGAGCAAGTTGTACGAGATTCGCTTCCTTCCCACCACCTTCTTCGTTGCGCCCGACGGCACGATTACGGACATGGTCACCGGCGGGATGAACGAGGGCGCGGTGCGTGTCCACTTTCAACGCTTGATGAAGGAGACCGGCCAATGATGCCTGTATTGCAACTGGGGCCCCTCGCCCTGCCGATGAAGCCCCTTATCCTCTTGCTGGGGTTTTACTTGACCCTGTGGATCGCGGGGAAAGGCGCGCTGGCCTTGGAAATGGACGAGGATATGGTGTGGACGTGGGGGATTATGACGGCCATCGCGGGGCTCATCATCGGCCGGGTTGTGTACGTGATCCTGCATTACCAGGCATACGCCGGGGCACCCCTTTCCGCGTTGAGCCCCCGGCTCAGTGCGCTGCAACCGGAGGCCGTCGTTATCGGAGGTATTCTGGTAGGCTACGCGTACCTCCGTCGCCGCAACGTGAACATCCCGCGCTTTGTGGACAGCATCGTGCCCGGCCTTATTGTCGGCTGGGCGTTTTATGCTCTGGCAAACTTCATGGCCGGGGACGCGTACGGCGCGCCCACATCGCTGCCCTGGGCCATCGAACTGTGGGGCGCGCCCCGTCACCCCACCCAACTGTACGAGATGATCGCCGCGCTGGCCACGCTTGTTTGGATTTTGGGGCGTCCCGTGCCGCGGGGGCAAGGACTCTGGGGATGGCGGCTACTCCTGGCCTACAGCATCAGTCGCCTGATCATCGAGGGCTTTCGGGGGGATAGTGTGCTTCTGCCCGGA
>JALWHQ010000120.1 GCA_026983525.1 Anaerolineae bacterium
TTGCAGGGCTGCCCTGCCCTACTTCAGGAGCCGACGGTCGGACTCGAACCGACAACCGTCCGCTTACAAGGCGGATGCTCTGCCGATTGAGCTACGTCGGCACAATACCATTGTGCATTATATCCAACACCCCGGTTTGGTCAAAATCCCCAGCACTTCAGGGACAAACGGGATACTGATGCGTTGGATATTTTGTAGCGTTTCCGGCCCGTGGCAGTATACGCACACTATTATACGCTGTCAAATTCGATTGCAGTTTTGGCAACACCCAGGGGCCTAACCCTTGCGAAACACCTGGCCGAAAAACTCCTCAACTGTGGGCAGGGTAATCCACCTTCCCCCCGAAAGCTGGGCCAGAGCCTCGCGCGGCACAATCATTCCCCGGCTGTTGCTGTCCTCCCCGCGCGTGGGGAGGCAACGAAAGTTCCCCTCCTGGAGAAAGGACCGCAGCCGCGCGACGGGAACCAACAACGCTTCCATGCCCGCCTCCCCTATCACATGACACCAGTAATCCGCCGTCGTGGCCATAATGCCCGAGGGCCGCCCCTGTCGTGTGTTCTCCACCTCGAAGTAAAGGTTCCCCGTCTCATCCGCGCGCTTGTCCCACTTCACCTCCACGCTAAACGCCTGCCTCCCCGGAAACCACACGCTGAGATCATACCGCTGGTCCACGTATCCGATGCGCACCCATGCTCCCTCGAGCATAAAATAAAGGGCTACGCGCAACTCGTTGTAGTGCCCTTCACGCAACTGGTGGGCAAACGCTTCAGGCGTGTTGTACCTCACCCCCATGATGTCCCCTCAGCCCACTTTTGGAGCGCCGGTTCGCTGACGCCGCACCTCGTAGAGAGCAAGGGCCCCCGCCACCGCCGCGTTCAACGAGGTGGTGTGTCCCCACATGGGAATGCGCAACATCCCATCACTCCGATCCCGCAGCAGGCGGCTGACCCCCTCTCCCTCACTGCCCACAATCAGGCCGACCGGGCCGCGCAGGTCCACATCCCAGTACACAGGCGCGTCGGGGCGTCCTTCCAGCGCGTACACCCACACCCCGCGCTCCTGCACCATTTCCACCGTGCGCGCCAGGTTCGTCACCAAAGCCACGTCCAGGAACTCCACTGCGCCGGCGGACGCGTTCACAACGGCAGGAGTCACCAGCGCGGCCCGCCGCTTGGGAATGACGGCCACCGTCACGCCCACAATCTCCGCGGTGCGCAACAGGTTACCCACGTTCTGCGGGTCCTGCAAATGGTCCAGAAAGAGAACCAGGGCATCCCGCCCCGCGTCCTCCACCTTCTGTAACAGGTCCACCTCGTCCAGGTAGGGATAACTGTCCACCGAAAGGGCCACCCCCTGGTGGTGGGGGGACCCCAC
>JALWHQ010000121.1 GCA_026983525.1 Anaerolineae bacterium
GCGCGTAGCGCGTGCAGGGCATCGGCCACAGATTGGGCGAGATAGTAGTCGTGCCAGAGCGTCATGAGTATGTCTCCTCGAGAGGTCGCTTGTCCATTGTACCCGATTGGGCTGAGGTGGACAAGAAGTGGGCATGGAGGGTTTGTCTGAGCAGCACCATGCCTTTATCATTAGCGCGGCGAGCATGTGAGAATCGAAATGCCTGTGGAGGCAAGGCAAAAGAACGATGGCCAGGGAATTGCGACGAGGTAAAGGTGTGCTGGAAGTCGATGAGGCGCGCTTGCGCGAGGTGTGGGAAAAGCAAAAGGAGGGGAAAGGGCTGATCGGCGGGGATCCTCGCCGGCGGCCCCGCTGGGTACACCCCATTCCGCCGGAACCCGCGCCCTGGTTTCGCCTGGGGCAATCGTCGCCGGAACATCGCGCGCGGCTCGTGCGCTTCCTCACAGAGGCGCCGGCAGAGATCGAAATCGGCGCGGGGAGCGGGCACTTTATTTTGGATTGGGCCGAGCGGCATCCGGGCCGCCACTTTCTCGCCTTCGAGGTACGATGGAAGTTCGCGAACAAAATCTACAAGAAGATGATGCGGCGGGGCATTACCAACCTGTGGGTCAGCGATGACGATGCCCGGGCTACCATCCCGGAGGTGGTTCCGGACGAGAGCATCGAGGTCTTCCACATCCTTATGCCGGACCCCTGGTGGCGGCCCAAGCACCAGGCCAAGCGCATCTTCTCCCCCTGGTTTGTCGATGTGCTGGCCCGCAAGTTGAAACCGGGGGGAATACTGCGCTTCGAGACGGATGTGGAGGGATATCCGGAGTTTGTGGAGCGCCTGATCGCTGAGCATCCTCTCTTCGTCGGCCACGACCCTTCCCTGGCAGAACGGTTTGCCGACGCGACGCCAACGCTCAGGCAACAGTGGTGCATGGAGCGAGGCATCCCCATTTTCCGCCGGTATTTCCGCAAGAAAGAGGAACGATGAGGACACGATGTGCTCGTATCGTCTGTAGGTGGTTCGGGGAGGAGTTCGGTTGCTGTTGTGGAATTCCATGCAAAGGATTTCTTATTATGAGATAGTCATCGTAGTAGGGGGAGGGGATTTGTGGAGAATGAGGTTCGATGTCGCGGTGGGGACTATATCTGGGGATGGGCTGCGCGGGATCTGCTATATGTGGGGGGTGTGAGTAGGGAGTGGCAAGGAGAGTTATCCACAATTTTCTGTGGATAACCAGGGTAATTTGTGGATAAATTCGGCTTGCCATCGGAACAATACCCGTGTTTCGTGAAGGAAGCGAAGAGCCTTCCCTACATGTAGGGGTATAGGTGGTAGCAAGGCCTACATATGGGCGATACGCCCGCTCTGTTCGTCTTGGTG
>JALWHQ010000122.1 GCA_026983525.1 Anaerolineae bacterium
ACTTCTTCGACTCCCTGAGGGAAATACGCGCCATGCTACTCGACGATGCCCATGCCATCTATCGCGGCGACCCCGCAGCGCGCAGCGTAGCCGAGGTCATCCACAGTTACCCGGGCTTCTTCGCCATTGCCGTCCACCGCGTGGCCCACGCCTTCGTCGGCTACGGCCTGCCCTCACTGGCAAGGATGTTTTCCGAATACGCCCACAGTAAGACAGGCATCGATATCCACCCGGCAGCTACGATCGGTCCGCGCTTTTGTATCGACCACGGTACCGGCATCGTCATCGGCGAAACCACCCAAATAGGCGCAGATGTCAAAATCTACCAAGGCGTAACCTTAGGAGCCCTCAGCGTCCAAAAAGAGCTCGCCCAATCCAAGCGTCACCCCACCATCGAAGACCGCGTCGTCATCTATGCCGGCGCCACCATCCTGGGAGGTCAAACCACCGTGGGCCACGATAGCATCATCGGCGGTAATGTGTGGCTCGTCAAAAGCGTACCCCCCTATTCGAAAATCTACTACGGCAAGGATTCCGTATAAACCCACTGCCCTATGGATAATCTCATCGGCAATACTCCACTCACCCTCCTCGAAACCCTTTCCACCGACAAAGTCCGCATCTACGCCAAGCTCGAAGGCAACAACCCCGGCGGCAGCGTCAAAGATCGCCCCGCCTGGAGCATGATCCAACATGCCCTCCGCACAGGCCTACTCCAACCCGACGGCCAAAGCCGCATCATCGAACCCACCAGCGGCAATACCGGCATCGCCCTGGCTATGATCGCCGCCAAACTCCAGATTCCCATCACCCTCGTCATGCCCGAAAACGCCACCCCCGAACGCGTCAAAGCCATGCGCGCCTACGGCGCCGATGTCATCCTCACACCCGCCGAAAAAACCATCGAATACTCCCGCCTCTACGCCGAACAACTCGCCCAACAAAACAACTGGTACATGCCCAACCAATTTGCAAACCCCCAAAACCCCCTCTACCACTACCAGACCACCGGGCCCGAAATCTGGCGCGATACCCGCGGCAAAATCACCCACTTCGTTTCCGCCATGGGCACCACCGGCACCATCACCGGCGTCGGTCGCTACCTCAAAGCCCAAAATCCCCACATCCAGGTCATCGGTGCCCAACCCGACGACAATGGCGGCATTCCCGGCATCCGCAAGTGGTCGCCCGACTTCGTACCCGCCATCTTCGACCCCTCCGTCGTCGACCAGACCATTACCGTCAGCCGCGATGAAGCCATCGACATGGCCCGTTACCTCGTCCGTCGCGAAGGCCTCCTCTGT
This sequence comes from Anaerolineae bacterium, assembly GCA_026983525.1. Classification (GTDB taxonomy): domain Bacteria; phylum Chloroflexota; class Anaerolineae; order JAADDB01; family JAADDB01; genus S141-23. Next base: position 1,305 of record JALWHQ010000122.1, read on the forward strand.
GGCATGAGCGGCGGCGGTGCCGTCAAAGTCGCCCAAAAACTCCTCCAGACACTCCCACCCTCCCAC
>JALWHQ010000123.1 GCA_026983525.1 Anaerolineae bacterium
TCCCCAATCCCCCCAATCTCACTGCCCGATGCCTTTTCCTTCCCTTCCCCCTTTACCCTTCTCCTGGCGCAGCCGTCGGATGAAGGCCAGCGCGTGGATGTCTCGCTCCAGGATGACCCGCAGGTAGCCCTGCACGTACGCTTCCAATTCCCGCCAGGTTTCCGGGATGACCGGGAGCGTGCGGGCCTCGGCGAGGGTGTGCACCTGCAGGTAGCGCATCAACTTGAGCAGGCGGGGCGGCAAGGGCATGGCGTGCCGTTTGGCCTCCCCACAGCGCGGACACTGTACGCCCCCTTCGACAGGCACCCAGTAATTCGTAACGTCCAGGGACAGGGGGGCGCGGCATCCCGTGCACACATAGAGTTGGGGTTGGAAGCCGGTGATGCGCAAAAGGTGGGCCTCGAACCAGCGGCTTACCAGGAGCAGGTTGTCGCTCCCGTTCAGGTAGGCCAGGGTTTCCAGGGCTAAATCAAAGAGGGGGGTATCGGCCTCGCCCTCGGGCGCGAAGTGGAGGAGGAGTTCGGCCATGTAGTAGGCGTGGGCCATCCGGGGGAGGCTCGCGCGCAGGCGGGGGTAATTGTGCAGTGTCTCCGCCTGGGTGATGATGTGCCACGTGCGCGCCTGGGCGACTTGGACCCGCACGTGTGTGAAGAGTTCCAGGTGGCCCGCCTTGCGGCTGGTGATTTTGCGCGCGCCCTTGGCAATGAGCGTGACCCGTCCCTGGTTTGGCGTGAGCAGGGTGATCAGGCGGTCGGCCTCTCCCTGGTCGCGGCGGTGCAGCACGATGCCCGTAAGGCGATAACTGCGTTGACGTCGGGTACGGGCGCTCGTGGCTGGTGCCCTCTCACTCACCCCTGTCTCCTTCTCCTTGATACCTCCCTTTATACCCTTCTTTTGGCGCCCTGTCCAGCGAGAAGAAGACGAGTTGCAAGATGCGCGCGCGGTGTTGCAGGTCCATGCCGTGGGGGTTGTGCACGATGAGCAGCGCCTCCCCCTGTCCCGAGTACCCGGCATCCCAAAGGGCCGTGCCCACGTGGACGCCCATGCGCAGGAGGGAGGAGCGGGGGCGGGCAATGGCAAACACATCCAGGGGAAGGTGGGCGCGCTCGGCCAGGCGAATGCGGTAAGGGCCGGGGGGCAAGTGCACCCAGCCTTCGGCGTCGAAGGGGATTTCCGTGACAGGAGGTAGCATGGTGTGCGCGGATGGAAACCCGACCCGCCCCGGCCCGTCGAACCAGACGGCCCAACCGCAGGATCATGCGCCCCAGAGACCCGCGACCGCAGACCATGCGGTCCGCCGCGCGCGCCCCGCCTCCCGCCCCTGCTCCCGCTCGCCCTCGCCGTGCAGACGGCCTTCGTGCTCGGGGCCG
>JALWHQ010000124.1 GCA_026983525.1 Anaerolineae bacterium
GTGGCGTAGAGATTGGAACCGTCGAGGAACAGGGAGGTTTTCTCGTCCTTGTAAAGCTGCATGGAAAGGATACTCCTTACGTGCTGAAATGAATTTGCTCATCCAAATTATCAGGATACTGAGCAAATGCGGGGTGGGTGAAATTCATACGCCCCCGGTGGGGGCAAGTCAATGATGCCAATGACGGCTATAATAAGGAGGCAAGGGGGCATGAAGATGGCGCTGGTCGCCCTTGGGAGTAATGTCCGTGGGGGCTGGGGAACGCCGCCGGAGACATTGGCGGAGTCCGTTCGCAGGCTGGGTGATATCGGGGAGGTGGTAGCCATATCCGGGCTCTGGCGCAGCACTCCTTTCGGCCCGGTAGCGCAGCCCTCCTTTCTGAATGCAGTGGCCATGGTGCGGACGGCCCTCTCCCCGCATGCCCTGATTCGGCGGCTGCTCCAGCTGGAAGAAGAAGCGGGCCGCCTCCGTGGGTGGAGCTGGGGGCCCCGCACCTTGGATCTGGACCTTCTGGATCATGGCGGGCGGGTGATCGCCCCGACTGGAACGGGCAGGCCGTCGGGTGCCTTGGGACTCCATCATCTCCAGCGGAGGGGGCTGGTTCTCCCGCATCCCGCCATCATGTTCCGGCCGTTCGTGCTGTTGCCGCTGGCGGAAGCCGCTCCGGACTGGCGGCATCCCCTGGATGGCTGGACGGCTGCGCAGGCGCTGGCCCGCATGCCGGGAAAGATTCGGGCACAATGCCATAGAATTGGCGAGATCACGTAGCATTCCTTGCTCTCGGTCCGTGTATCCGCAACGTGATACACGCATGGATTCGAACAGTTTCATTCGCATTCGTCGCTGAATTCAAGACCGGGGGAACGATTCCCCGACCTTTTGAGGGGGTGCATACAGATGATATTGAGAATGGTTCTGGCTGTGATTCTTTTGACGGGGATCATGGCCATACCGCTTAACGCGCGCACGCAGGATGCGGTCAGGTCTTCAAAAGGCAGGATCGTCAGGACGAACTTCACTACGGATAGCGCAAAGAAAAAGACCGTGACGCGGTTTACCAAGCGGAGACTGCGGAAACGCGTCCGGCGTGTGCAGGCTCGTGCCCGCGTCCGCGCCGCAATCCGGAAGAAGACCACACGTCGCAGGACAAGGCCAGTTCGGTTGAGCAGTCTGGTGCCATCCTCTCCCGCGAAAGTGCGGCGCGGAACGGAGATCTATTCCCGCGGCAGGTATCTGGGCAAGGTGATCGTGCCATTCCATCGGAAACTCAAACCGGGCACGATCTACGTCAGCACGAAGGAGAAGGCTCTCTATTATGTGCTGCCGGGCGGCAAGGCCATCAAGTATGGCGTCGGCGTAGGTCGCGAGGG
>JALWHQ010000125.1 GCA_026983525.1 Anaerolineae bacterium
CCTTTCTCTAACCGAATCCACCTCTGCCTTGCCTGAAAAGATGCCTTCCGTTGTTAAGGTGCCACCCCCTTGATGGGGTATGCTTTCTTCAGACTTTTGGGGTATGACATTACCGGATCTTACAACGGATTACGCATTACGCATTATATAGTAAGCATTCTTGATTCACGGCCGATATCTCGTAGCATGTGTATGAACGCTTCTTCCAGGTGTGGTTTGCCCTGGCGGATGGTGTTGAAGGGCACGTTGGCCGCGGTCAGCGCCTCCTGCAGGCGCGGGATGAAGGTGGTGGCGTCGGGCACGAAGACGCGCAGCTGGTCGCCGTGGGTTTGCACTTCGAGGACGCCTTCCACCTGGGCGACGGTCTCCCGCGCGCGGCGCACGGGCAATCGTCCGTCCTCGTCAGGCAACAAGTGAATTTCCACCAGTTGGCCGGGCACGCGGGCCACGATCGCGTCGGGCGTGTCCTGAACCAGGAGCCGCCCCTCGTACATGAGGCCCACGCGCGCGCAGCGCTCGGCCTCGTCCATGTAGGGCGTGCTGACCACAATGGTGACACCCTCGGCCAGCAGGTCGGCCAGGAGATCCCAAAACTCGCGACGCGAGACGGGGTCAACCCCTGTGGTGGGCTCGTCCAGAAGCAGCAGCCGCGGGCGGTGGACGAGCGCGCAGGCCAAGGCCAGTTTCTTCTGCATCCCCCCCGAGAGATGACGGGCGCGCCGATTGCGGAACGGCCCCAACCGCGCAAAGGCCAGCAAGCGTTCTAACCGCTCCTTGCGTTCCGTGCCCTGCACGCCATGAACGTCGGCGAAGAAGTTCAGGTTCTCCCACACGCTCAGGTCGCCGTACAGTGAGAAGCGCTGGGGCATGTAGCCAATCTGACCGCGTATGGCCTCGGCCTCGCGAATGATGTCGTGGCCGAGGACGCGCGCCTGCCCCGACGTGGGCAAAATGACCGTCGCCAACATGCGGATGAGCGTGGTCTTGCCCGCGCCATCGGGCCCGATGAGGCCGAAGATCTCCCCGGCCTCCACGCGCAGGTCGACCCCATCCACAGCGGTTACATGTTCGAATGTGCGGGTGAGATGTTCCGTTTCAATGGCGTACATGGCATGTCATACAGCCCGATACCCGATACCCAATACCCGATACCCGATATCAGGTATCGGGTATCAGGTATTGGGTATTTACAACCCCCGCTTCCGGAATCTCGTTGCAGCCAGAATGAGCAACACTACGCTAAAGATGGTGACCGCTGTCACGGATTCGCTCAGTTCGGGAACACCAACGCCTTTTAGGATGATGCCGCGCACGATGATGAGCACGTACTTCAAGGGCACGAAGTTGCTCAGGAACTGCAACGCCGCGGGCATGGCGTCAATGGGAAAGAAAAACCCACTCAAGAAGATGGACGGCAGCATGATGAAGTAGGTGAGAAACATGGCCTCCTGTTGAGTTTGAGCCAGCGTGCTGATGAGCAAGCCCATCGAGAGGGAGGTGAGCAGGTAAAGGGCCGAGAGTTGCAGAAGGAGAGGTAAACTACCACGAATGGGCACATCAAACCACCAGACGCCAATGGCCAGGATCTCCAGCAAATCCCAGAAGGCAATGGCAATGTAGGGAATGACCTTGCCCACGACCAGTTCGATGGGCCGAATGGGCGTCACGACCAGTTGCTCCATCGTTCCCCATTCCCGCTCCCGCACGATGGCCATCGCGGTCATGAGCATGGTGATGAAGGTGAGCACCATGCCGATCAGGCCGGGGATCATGAAGTTCTGGGAGCGCATTTCGGGGTTGTACCACACCCGGGCGCGCACGTCGATGCCGGGCTGGTCTTCCGGTTCAATGTGCAGGCGCTCGCGAATCAGGTCCACCGATTGAGCCTGGCCCACAGCCTGCGCGGCCGAGAACGCGGTCTGAGCAATGGTGGGGTCAGAGCCGTCCACGACAAAGGCTACCGTGGCGCGTCCCGTCTTTTCCAACTGACGGCCATATCCTGCCGGAATGATAATGCCCCCGCGCAAGTGGCCTCGATCCACCTCGAAGCGGAGGGCATCGGTGTTGGGCAGATAGGCCACAATGGTGAAGTAGTTGGACGCTCGATAGGCGTCCAGCAGAGCGCGCGACTGGGGCGTGCGGTCGTAGTCCACCACGCCGATGCGCAGGTACTTGACGTCGGTGGTGGCCGCGTAGCCCAGCAACAACAACTGGACCACGGGAATGAGAAACATGATCGCCAGGGAGCGGGGGTCTCGCTGGATGTGACGAAACTCCTTGACGACAATGGCTAACAACCGTCGGAACATGGTGGTCCCTCAGCCCTCAACCCGTCGAGGAAAATGGATACGATATGCGCCGCGTACGTGTCGCGGTCGGGAAGCCCTGTGTGTAGGGGCGGGAAGAAGGTGCGGCTCATAACGAAGGCGTTGAGCGCGCCGAGGAACGCGCGCGCGCTGGCTTCGGGATTGTGGGGCCGCAGGTGGCCCAGTTCGATCTGGCGGCCAAAGTAGGCGACGAGGAAGTTCACGACCCGCCCGATGCTCTGCTCCACAAGTTCACTGCTGCACCCGGGCGCGCGCAGGGCATCGGCCACCAATGTGCGGAACAGGTTTTCCGCCTGGGGATTGTCGAAGATGGCCAGATATTGCTGGGCCAAGCGGAGGAGGAGGTCCTCTGGCGGCTGGTTGAGCAAGGGCTCGTACTCGGTCAGGTGCGAAAAGAGGCCGGCCAAGCGTTGCACCACTGCGTGGAAGAGGTCGGCCTTGCTGGGAAAATACCAGTAGATGAGGGCGGGTGACTTGAGCCCGGCTTCCCGCGCGATTTGCTTGATGGTCGCTTTATGAAAGCCATGACGGGCAAAGACGTTCAGCGCGGCATCGAGAATTTGTTCACGGCGTTCTGCAGGCATACGCGTTTCCCAACGTTACGAATTGATTGAACGTTCAATCGAGCAGGATCACTGTAATACCAGGGGGCACCCGTGTCAAGATTTGCCGGATGGTTGGCAGGTGGGAGACAATAGGGAGGCCCCGCGTTTCCCGCTGGATGTAGACACAAGGAGGGCGATCGATGAAGGTGAAATTGTTTGCCACGTTACGCCTGTTGGTCAACGCGCGCGAGGTGGAGGTTTCGGCTGGGCCGGGAGACTCGGTGGGCAAGGTGTTGGCGGAGTTGGTGGAGAAATATCCGGCATTGAAGCCCGAGATTTTCAAGGAGGATGGGACACTCCAAGATCGGGTGCACGTGTTCCTTAACGGGCGGGATGTGCGCTACCTCAACGGGCTGGACACGGTCATCCAGGAAGGCCAGGACTTGCGCATTTTCCCTCCGGTGGGAGGAGGGAAGTGCGCGCTCTGGCGTATCGCTTCGAGCGTGAGGTGCGGGCAGTACCCCTCTGGGCCATGCGCGACTATCTCCTAAAGGTGGGGGGCAAGGAGGTCGGCGGGGGGCTCTTTCGGGGTGAAGGCTGGGAGGTGGAGGTACGCAAGATGCCCCCCGCGCGCATTGGGAGCCTCGCTATCGGGCGGGTATGGATGACCGTACGAGCCAGGGATAAGACCACGTTCGACGCGCTCTACGCCCGCCTGGAACCGATGCTCTGGCGCGGGGGCGGATAAGTTTAGCCGGAAAACAAGGGGGCACAGTTATCCTGTGCCCCCTTCATCGTTACCCAACCCCTTGGTAGTGGAAAGCCCCCATCAGGGAATACCCAATTCCTCCAACTTGGACTTGGGCACCACGCCGTTCTCCCAGCCGCGGGCCTTGTAGTATTCTTCGAGCATAAGATCCAGTTCGCACACGTGACCTTCGGAGCCGGGCATGGTGCTGGGTTCCTTGAGGAAACGCTCGGGCAGATAGTCAGAGCCTTCGCGGAATCCAGCCAGGTTGTTGTAATAGCGCTCCAGGTTATAAACACGTTCACCGCAACGGAGCAACTCCTCAGCCGTGTACTCAAGTCCAGTCATGGCGTTGAACTGCTCCAGGTATTCCTCAACACCCTCGGCAAAGGCTGAAAACTTGCAGATGTTGAAGGAATCAGACACCGCGTGCACATCTTGGAGCAACTTGGTCAGTTCGCCCTTGCCTTTCCATTCCAGCGGATCCGTCTTGTAGGGGATGCCCAGGATCTCGCTGGCGGGCGTGTACGCGCGCAGGTGGCAGGCACCCCGGTTGGACGTGGCGTACGCGATGCCCATGCCCTTGAGCCCTCGCGGGTCATACGCGGGAATCGCCTGGCCCTTGACGGACATGGCCAGTTCGGGCACGCCAAAGGCCTTCGCCGCGTGCCACGTACCCTCGGCCAACACGTCACCAATGCCCACTCGATAAGTCAGTTTGCGGATCGTCTCCAACTGGCCGTCCGCATCGCCCCAGGTAAGCCCTTCGCCGTCAAAGAGCCCTCGCTCTGTGGCTTCCATGAACATGCTGAGCACGTTGCCCAATTCAATAGTATCCAATCCATAATCGTTGGCAAATGCAATCATCAACGCCACCGCATCCCGATTGTCCGTGCCGCAGTTCGCGCCCAAAGCCCAGGCGGATTCATACTCATAACTTTCCATATGCACTTTATACTTACCCTCTTTGACCTCGACCTCCTTCTTACATGCAACAGGACACGCGTGGCACGTCGGGTCATTGACGAGAATGGTCTCCTTAATGTGCTCGCCACTGATAGATTCATATAGCGCTACCCCATTGCGCATGAAAGACGTGAGTTTGGAATTCCAGGAGGGCAATGCCCCCATGGAACCAACGATGTTCATCAGCACATTGGTGCCATACACGGATAGACCGCCCTTGCGCGGAGAAGTGATGTTGGCCTCGTCCATAATCGTGGCCAGGGCCTTCTTGTCTGCGGCCTTCCACTTCTCCCGATCAGGGGGTTTGGGCTGCATGTCCTTGTCACCTTTGATGACAACGCATTTGAGGCGCTTCCACCCAGCAACCGCACCGGTGCCACCACGACCTGCTGCGCGCCAGTCCTCGTTAAGGAAATTGGCAAAACGCACAAGGTTCTCTCCAGCCGGACCGATGGTCATGACGGAAACATCTTCGCCATGACGAATGCGCATGGCTCTTACCGTCTCTTGAGTACTCAGTCCCCAGATGTCTGAGGCATCCTTAATCGTAACTTCACCATTCTCCACGTATGCATACACTGGCTTGCTTGAGCGCCCTTCAAAGATAAGACCATCCAATCCGGCCCACTTGAGTTTGGCCGCCGTCCATCCCCCCATGTGGCTGTCCACAACTGTACCCGTTAAGGGAGACTTGGTCACAATAGCTAGGCGGCCACTCATTTTCGCCTCGGTGCCGGATAGGGGGCCAAGCATAATGCAGAGGAGATTCTCCTCCGAGAACGGCTGCACCGTAGGACCCGCCTCGAATACATATCGAACCCCTAAACCACGCGCACCTATATACTTGTGCACCCATTCCTCGTTCAGGGGTTCATACCAGATCTTACCGGTAGTGAGGTTAACGCGAGCAATACGATTGTGGTATCCGCCAATTGCCATGATGCTCCCTCCTTTCTCGACTACCTTAACAGAAGCGGCTGACAGCGGGGGATGACGTGTCAAGCAGTTAAAAGAGAACGGTAGAACTATAAAACGACTTGCATGATACGGAGGGACTCCACAAACTCATCCACTAACTTTCAATAATGACCACCTACAAAGTACGAAGGCAATATCGCAATTAAATTATAACCTCCTCCCGGTCATGTGTCAAGTCCATCTTTTGTACGCCTTTGCGTTTAAGAACCATTATTGGGGACGAACAGCCAGAAATAGCTCCCCTAAACCTTGAAAAATCATCGATGCAACGTAATTGTGCCCTGCGGGAGCAAGGTGAATGCCATCGCCAACATACCACTCATCACGAGGAGGCCACATCATCCGATAAATATCCACAAGGGGAGCCCCCTCTTCTTCGCTCAGACGGATGAGGACATCCCTCACTTGCTCGTAGAGGTCTCCCTGATAATCCCTTAAAGCCGAAGGCCACTCGGGGTGGAACGCCCTCGTAATGGGTGAAGGGGTAAGGATGCAAGGTATTATGCCGGCTTGCTTCAGATCGCGCACCAGAGTGCCCACGACCATCCCCGTCTGCTCCGGTTCCAGGCGGGGACGAGCGGGCGATGGGTGGGAGATGGGTTCCCCAGGTCGACGGAATTCGTCAAGCGCGGTCTTGAGGAGGTGGACGAGGCGCAGTCGGTAGCCCCAGCCGCGCGGAAAACGCCGCCACCGTTTCCCGTCCGCAGGCGTCCACTGCAGGTGGCCGTCGTTCAAGCCAAAAGCGATCATCACGACCTGGGGCTGCCAAGGGAGCACATCGCGGCGCCAGCGCGCCCACCCCTGCAACGACGTTTCACCGGGGATGCTGGCATCCACCACGCGCCAGGGCATGCCCCGCTCAGCAAGCATGTGGCCCAACTGCACCGGCCAGGCCGTGCGCGGGTCGTCCAGCCCGTATCCCCAGGGAATGCTGTCCCCCAGCACGACGAGGGTGGGCGCAGAGGCGGGCGCATCGGCCACAACCCCACGCA
>JALWHQ010000126.1 GCA_026983525.1 Anaerolineae bacterium
GTACAATCTGATGCCGGTCATCGGCGCGCTGATTCTCATCGGCCTGTACTGCACCGAGCACATCTGGGTGCGGGCGCCGCAGTACGTGCCGCTGGCGTAGGCTGTTTGATATTATCATTGTCTCATGGCAATTTGGAAATTCAACTCTCGCAGAGGCGCTGAGATCGCAGAGGATAAAAAATTGAAAATACCCCTGTGATCTCTGCGTCCCTCTGCGAGAGCATTTCGATATATAAAATTTGCAAAGCGAAAAATGATTTCAATTTGACGGAATCTTTTGTGGTTTTAGACCAACGCGAAAGCCTGGAGAGGAGCTATGGCCGTACAACCACCCCCATCGTGGATAGAAAAACTCGCTGAAAAATTGCGCCTCATTCCGGATTTGCACGGCGATGAAGATGCGCCTCTGGAACGGCTCACCGAGCCGGGCACCATGCAAAACTACCCGCCGCCGGAAAAATGGAACGACTGGACGGAATACGAAGCTAAAGCCTGGCCGAGGCGCGAAAAAAAGCATTACATGATCGTGCCCACGGTCTGTTTCAACTGCGAAGCGGGCTGCGGTCTGCTGGCGTATGTGGAAAAGGACTCGTTGCGCATCCGCAAACTGGAGGGCAATCCCTACCATCCGGGCAGCCGCGGTCGCAACTGCGCCAAAGGGCCCGCCACCATCAATCAGGTTACCGATCCCGACCGAATCCTGTATCCGCTGCGGCGCAAAGGGGAGCGCGGTTCCGGCGAGTGGGAGCGCGTGTCCTGGGATGAGGTGCTCGACGACATCGCCGGTCGCATCCGCAAGGCGCTGCAGGAAGGCCGCAACAACGAGATCGCCTACCACGTCGGCCGGCCGGGCCACGAAGGCTACATGGACCGCGTGCTCAAAGCCTGGAATGTGGATGGCCATAACAGCCACACCAACGTGTGCTCGGCCTCCTCCCGCACCGGGTACATGCTCTGGGCCGGTTTCGATCGTCCCAGCCCCGACTACGCCAACGCGCGCTGCATCCTCCTCATCAGCAGCCACCTGGAGACCGGCCACTACTTCAACCCCCACGCCCAGCGGATCATCGAGGCCAAGAAGGCGGGCGCCAAGCTCATCACCTTCGATCCCCGCCTCTCGAACACCGCAAGCAAGTCCGACGTCTGGCTCCCCACCTGGCCCGGCTCCGAGAGCTGGGTCCTCCTCGCCATCGCCCGGCATCTCCTCTACACCGACCAGTGGAACCGGGACTTCGTGCGGCGGTGGGTCGACTGGGAAGCCTTCCTCCGGCGCGCTCCCGAGGTGATCACCGACAAGGCCGTGCTCGCCTGCCTCCCCGACGAAGGCGAGGCCCCCACCTTCGCCCACTTCGAAGCCGCCC
>JALWHQ010000127.1 GCA_026983525.1 Anaerolineae bacterium
GCGATGGTCAACAGGCAGAGAAGGAGGAGAAATCCGGCCAGAAGCGCGATGAGCGAACGTTTGTGGTTCATGGCGCGGCGTACACGGATCTCCAGAGTTCCTCACGCGAGGGCAGTGGGCCGAACAATTCGGGGGGATAGTAGCCGGCCGCGTTCCAGTAGAGCCAACCATCCGCGGCCGCGTCTTCCGCGGCAAGTCGTTGAATTTGCATCTGAGGGAGGTCGTACCAGTACGCCTGCAACCAGGGGCGCACACGCGTGCCCGGTGCCACTCGCTGTTGTGCCTGGCGCACGGACCGGTAAATCACCTCGTAAGGCTTCTGGCTTGGGTTCTTATACCCCAGGTTGCCGGGAATAAAGGTCGACGGGTAAATCATGGGGCTGAGATAGTCCACGTGGGGGGTGATGTCCTCCACCCGCTGGCCGATATTCATGTCCTCCCCGGGAACAACCCACACGGTCAATCCGAACACATCGGCCGATGTTTTCACGGGGTATTTGCTCATGCGCTCCTGGAAGCGGCGCATGAACTCGCGGATGGCCGCAGTGCGCGTCTCGCGCGTGTTTTCCTCTTCATACACAATGGCGGAGAGGTCGCCATCGGACGGGAATCGAATGTAGTCCAACTGGATTTCATCAAAGCCAAGTTGGGCCACCTCTTCCAGCAGGCTCAGGTTGTACTCCCAAACCTCCTCCCGGAAGGGATTGGCCCACCCCAGTTCCTCACCGTCCAGCCATATCGTGCCATCCCCCCGTTTGACCGCCCACTCGGGCTTGTGGTGCGCGAGGGGGTTGTCCTTGAAGACCACAAAGCGGGCGATGACGTAGATACCGCGGCGCCGCAAGTCGGGCACGACTTCCTTCAGGTTGATGGCGGTGGGCTCACGGTTGTCCAGTTCGCGAACAAGGGGGACCTGGGAATCCCACGCGATGCGGCCGTAGTCCCCTTTCACGTCGATGACCACCGCGTTCAGAATGGAGGAGGTTTCCACAAGGCGCACGAGGGCCCAAAACCGTTTGGGCACACGCAGAATACCCATCGGAATGTACAGGCCGCGCGCGTCCCGGGGAGTGAGTTGGACATCCACGCACGCGTGTACCGGACACGGCACAATGCGGCGGGCTCGACCTAACTGTTCCGGGGTGTGAGAGCGCTGGGGCTGGGGAGAAAGTTGGGCCAGGGGCCATTGCCCCATGTAGTAGTGCTCCTTCTCCACCACGAGGGCTTGGTCAAAAGGCGCGTCCACCAGCAGTGCAAACCCGTCTTCTCCGGTGGACACATTCAGGGGGCCAATGCGCACGTCTGCGGCCGCGAGCGCCCACCCACGGCGATCGTACACCCGCACCAGCGTCACA
>JALWHQ010000128.1 GCA_026983525.1 Anaerolineae bacterium
AACCCACTCCCCTGGATACTTCCGCACAGCGCACAACGACAAGGTGCAGGGGCGTGTAGCTGCGGAGTTTGCGTACAACGAGCTGGGGGTGCGGAAGGCGGCGACGATTCATGATGGGAGTGTGTATGCGGAGCAGCTGGCGAATGTGTTTGCTGAGGTGTTCAAGGAGCTGGGAGGTGAGATTGTAGCGCAGGAGGCGGTGAATGTTGGTGACACGGATATGCGTCCTGTGCTGACGACGATAGCTGCTGCGGGTCCGGAGCTGATTTACTACCCCATCTTCATCGCTGAGGGTGCGCTCATCACCCGCCAGGCCAAGGAGGTCAGCGGGCTGGAGAACACGGTACTGATGGGCGCGGATGGTATGTTCTCCCCGGACTTCGTGGACGCTGCCGGCGACGCGGCGAAGGGCATGTACCTGACGAGCCCGGACTTTGCGGCGTTTGCTGGTGGGTACAAGGAGTTCCTGAAGAAGCACGAGGAGAAGTACGGCGAGAAGCCGCTGAGCGCCTTCCACGCACACGCCTACGATGGCACAATGCTCCTCTTTGAGGCCATCAAGAAAGTGGCAGTCCAGCAGCCGGACGGCACGCTGTACATTCCGCGGCAGGCGCTGCGTGATGCTCTGGCCAGCACCAAGGACTTCCAGGGTCTCACGGGCAATCTGACGTGCAACGAGTACGGCGACTGTGCAGACCCGCACATTGCCGTGTACCAAATCACCAACCCCGACGAGTGGAACCCGGACGACCCGACCAAGTCGCCTGTGAAGGTCTATCCCAAGGCCGACATGGGCGCCAAGATCAACCCCATCGAGGCCATCACCAGCGCCACGGTCAAGAAGGTGGACACCTACACCTGTGATGACCCGCTGGGCTGCGTGGAGGTACAGCAGGGCGATCCCATCCGCATTGCGTACATGTTGGTGGTCTCCGGCCCCAACGAGACGTTGGGTGTGGACTCCAAGCGTGGTATCGAGATTGCCATTGATGACATCGGTGGCAAGCTGCTGGGCCGTGATGTGGAACTCGTCGGCGAAGACTCCCAGTGTTCGCCTGAAGGAGGGCAGGCTGCAGCGCAGAAGATAGCTGCGGACAAGACGATTGTGGGCGTGATTGGTACGAACTGCTCCAGCGCTGCCAAGAACGCCGCGCCCATCATCAGCAAAGCCGGCATGGTCATGATCTCTCCCTCCAACACCGCACCCTACCTCACAGACCCTGTAACCCACTCCCCTGGATACTTCCGCACAGCGCACAACGACAAGGTGCAGGGGCGTGTAGCTGCGGAGTTTGCGTACAACGAGCTGGGGGTGCGGAAGGCGGCGACGATTCATGATGGGAGTGTGTAT
>JALWHQ010000129.1 GCA_026983525.1 Anaerolineae bacterium
GTGTGTTGTGTTTTGTGCTGCATGAGGACAAAGTACTGTTGTTAAAAGGGGCTCCGACTAAGCGCATATGGCCCAACAAGTATAACGGCCTTGGGGGCCACGTGGAGCGAGATGAGGATGTGTATACGGCAGCCTTGCGGGAGATTCACGAGGAGAGCGGGCTAGATGTTGCAAATGTGCGGCTGCGCGGTGTTATCAACATTGATGCCGGGGAGCCCGTGGGCATTATGTTGTTCGTATTCCTTGCCGACGCGGTGACGACAAATCCTCAGCCTTCGCCTGAGGGCTTGCTGGAGTGGGTGCCTTTGAGCGCGTTGGGGGATTACGACTTAGTGGAGGACGTTGAAATCATTTTACCTTGGCTCCTGTCGGCAGATGGGCGCGGGACCATATTCTTTGCGCACTATAACTTTGACGAAAAAGACAACCTACAAATCACAAGTCCGACCGTTAGCCGTTTTTTCGAAAGGGATAGCGGTTGACGGTTGGATTGGGGGAGCACAAGTTTCACGGTTTTCGCGTTCGATGAAGGAGGGGGAAAGATGCGGTTAAGTCATAAGGCAGATTATGGGTTGCGACTGGTACTGGAATTAGCACGAGCGTATCCAGAGGGTCGAGTACCTACTTATGAAATTGCCAAGCGTCAGAACATTCCAGAACCGTTCCTGGCTAAAATTGTGGCAGAGCTAAGCCAGCAAGGTATAGTGGACAGTAAGCGTGGCATGCATGGAGGTGTGCGTCTTGCTCGTCCTCCTGAAGAGGTTACCTTGTACGATGTGGTGAATGCCCTGGATGGTCCCTTCTCCTTTGCACCTTGTTTGCGTGAGGAAGGATTTTGTGCTCTCCGCGGACATTGCGCTATGCAAGAGGCCTTGGAAGGCGCACAGAAGGTCCTCGCTGACTACCTTAACAGCATTACATTCGCGGAAATCGTTAAAAAGCATACGTTGCTCTATCCGGTACAGGTAAGGTAAATGACATATGTGAGACGGAATGTTCGGCAGTTCGCTGTGCCCTCAAATGTGGATCGCAAAAATTTGTACCTTTCGGAGATGGAACTCTTCCAGGGGCTTTCGTCGCGCGACTTGGAAGAGGTCATGCGCGTGACGACCATGACCAACGTGCCTAAAGGGCGCATCTTCTGGCCCTCGGAGATGGGTGAAGTCCTCTTCTTGCTCAAACAAGGGCGTGTGCAGATCTACCGCCTCAGCCCAGAGGGCAAAAAGTTGATCCTCACCACCCTGGGCCCCGGCAGCATCTTCGGTGAAATGACCTTGACCGGTCAGCACATGTACGACGCCTTCGTCGAGACCGTGGAGGACAGCCTCATCTGCATCATCAGTCGTTCCGACCTGGAGCGCCTGATTACGGAGAACCCACAAATCGCTCTCCGCCTGCTGGACATCCTGGGGCGGCGTCTGTACGAAATGGAGAAGCGCCTGGAGGAACTGGCTTTCAAGAAGATCCCTGCCCGGCTGGCCGCGTTGCTGCTCCGCTTGCGGGAAGAACAGGGAGACATCATAGAGGGGTACACGCATCAAGACCTGGCAGAAATCGTGGGCACGTATCGCGAGACCGTGACCCAGATTCTCAATGACATGAAGGCTCAACGCCTCATCGAAACAAAGCGTAAGTCCATTCGCATTCTTAATCCTGAGCGGCTGAAGGAACTGGCCGAAGCGTAACAGTGCTCCCCCTCATGAGCGAAACGTCCACACCCGATTGATCCCGAAATTCCAGAAAAGCACTACGCCAATGGCGAACATCTTCGCCAGGTTGTAATTCCACGGGGCACCTACAAAGGGCCGGATGGCGTGATATACCTGCCAGAGGATGAGGTTGTTGATGCCCAGTCCGACGATGCTGACCAGCGCGAATTGTGCCAACTGCTTGTGTACCGGACGGTGTTGTGTTTCGGGAAAAGTCCATCGACGATTCCAGGTGAAGTTGTTCACCACCGCGCTGGAAAACGAAATGGAATTAGCCACCAGGAGGTGAAGTCCTACCAGCCCATGCAGAATATTGAGGAAGGACAAATCCACCACCATTCCCAGAGCGCCAACAAGCGCGAACTTGATGAATCGCACCAGTTCCCGGGTGCGGAATCTTGGTGGCAACCACGTGAGCAGATTGGACTGCGGCACCATCTAACAGCCTCCCTATAGATGTCATGAATTAAAGTATAGCACGTTGGAAATCAGGTGCCAAAGGCATGGATTCCCGATGCATGTCCCTGAGAGACAGTGTGAGTTAACGTAGGCCCTATGACGTGCTATAATCTCCACCTTGTGAAGTGGGCACATGCACTGGTATAAGTATGGTAAGGGGGAGCTTGGGTAGTTCTTGGGTGCCACACCACGAATGTCGATGCAGAGGGAATGTTTGGTAATTACCCCTATCGACCGAGAAAGAGTACGCAGTGAACATCGAACTTGTCGCTATTGACCTGGAAACGACGGGCCTGGATCCAACAAAGGACACGATTATCGAGGTCGGGGCCGTTCGTTTTCGCATGGACGGCACTATCCTGGCCGAGTACCAGCAATTGGTGAACCCCGGGCGTAATTTGGCCTTTCGCATTTCCCAACTAACCGGTATCACGGCCAACATGCTGGCCTCGGCCCCCTCATGGGATCAAGTACGTCGTGAGGTGATCGCCTTCATAGGCGATGCGCCTGTTGTGGGGCACAACGTGGCCTTTGACGTGCGCTTCCTCAACGCTCATGGGGTCTGGCCGTCCGGGCAACCCCTTGACACCTTCGACCTGGCCACGATTCTCTTGCCGGGACGACCTCACTACAACCTGGGGAGCCTGGCCCGCGATCTGGATGTCCCCTTACATGACGCGCATCGGGCCCTGGATGATGCGCGCGCCACCGCGCTCATCTTTGCCGCCCTCGTGGAGCGGGGCGTGCTCCTTCCTTGGCCCGTGCACCAGGCCATTGCCCGCATCATCGAGGGCAAGGCGTGGCCTTACGCGCCCTTCTTCAGGTGGATGCAGCGCGAGCATCGGGCGCGCAACCTGCGTCGCAAGGAGGACGTGTTGCCCTTGCGCCCGCGACGTGACGACAACGCGCCCTTTGCTCCTCCGCCCAATGCGCCGGTGCTTGCCCCGCGTGATGAGCCCGAGCCCATCGATGTGGACGCGGTCGCGACCTACCTGGACGAATCCGGTCCCCTGGCTCAGGTCCTTCCGGCCTATGAATACCGCCCCCAACAGGTGCACATGCTGCGCGAGGTTGCCCATGCCCTCAACGAGGGCTTCCACCTCCTGGTGGAGGCCGGCACCGGCACGGGTAAGTCCTTGGCCTACCTGGTTCCCGCCGCGCTCTTCGCCCATACCAATGGAGAGCGGGTGGTGATTTCCACCCACACGATCAACCTCCAGGATCAACTCTTCCGCAAGGACCTGCCCGTGCTTCAGAAGGCGCTTTCCTTTCCCATCTACGCGACTGTGCTGAAAGGGCGAGGCAACTATTTGTGCGCACGGCGGTTGTGGGAATTCGTTCAGCGGCCCGATTTGAAGCCGGAGGAAGTCACCTTTGCTGTCAAACTGGTGGTCTGGCTGCACCACACGCGCACAGGGGATGTGAGTGAATTGGGGCTCAAGCGGGAGGAGCAGGCGAACCTCTGGCCTGAGGTGGCCAGTGACCCGAACACGTGCAGTCGGGAGCGGTGCTCCCAGGCCGGGGATTTCTACTTCATTGCACGCGAAAAGGCCGAGCGTTCCCATCTGGTCATCGTCAACCACGCCTTGCTCCTGGCGGATATTGGCGTGGAGCACCGGGCCATTCCGCCGTACAATCACCTCATCGTGGACGAAGCCCATCACCTGGAGGAAGCGGTCACCCAGCAGTTGGGGTACAGCGTGAGCGCATCCCGCCTTCAGGGGATGTTGAACGCCATCCACAACCCGCGCGCGCCGCGCAGCCGCAGCCTGTTGTCGCTCCTGCAAAAGCACCTGACGCCTGTGGAACTGGGCATGGAACGCGTGGCCGAACTGGGGGCCATGCTCAACGAAGTGGCCGAGCAGGTGCGCCGCCTGGATGCCCTTCTGGGACGATTTTGGGATACGGTGGCCCGCTTCGCGGTGGAGCACGGGGAGGAACGCAACGGCCCTTACAACCGCCGCCTGCGATTGACGCCCGCCTCACGTACCCAACCTGCTTGGGCCCAGGTGGAGATCGCCTGGGAACGCTGTCGATCTGGCTTCGATGGTCTTATCCGCAAGTTGGAGCAACTGGCCGCCCGCTTGGAATCGTACACCTCCTTTTTCCTGGCCGAGGAACTCATGGAATTGGTGGTCGACGTGCGGGGTATGGCCGCGCGCCTGGGCGAAGTGAATCAGCAAATCACGCGAGTGGTGAGCCATCCGTTGGACGACTACATTTACTGGATCGAACAGGATCCCGAAGGGAACAGTGTCGCGTTGAAGGCCGCGCCCCTCCACATTGGTGACCTGGTGGCGCGGCACGTGTGGAATGCCAAGCGCTCGGTGATCATGACCAGCGCCACCCTGCGTACCGGAGGCACGTTCGATTATTTCCGGGAACGCTTGAGCGCCTGGGAGGCAGAGGAACTTTCCTTGGGATCGCCTTACGATTACGCGCGCTCCACGCTCCTTTACCTTCCGACCGACATTCCCGAACCCAACCGCAAGGAATACCAGCCGGCCGTGGAACGGACGCTCATTGAGTTGGCCCAGGCTACCGGCGGGCGCATGCTGGTCCTCTTCACGTCCTACAGCCAGTTACGCCGCACGTCAGAGGCGATTGGCCCCGTCCTGCGGGAAGCCGGCATCGCGGTGTACGAGCAAGGCATGGGTGGGCGCACCCAGTTGCTGGAAACATTTCGCTCGGCAGAGCGGGCCGTGCTGTTGGGAACGCGTTCCTTCTGGGAGGGGGTGGATGTGCCGGGAGAGGCGTTGAGTGTGCTCGTTATCACGCGCCTGCCCTTCGCCGTTCCCTCTGACCCCATCGTGCAAGCGCGCGCGGAGACGTACGAGCGCCCCTTTGAGGAGTACCAGGTTCCTCAGGCCATCTTGCGTTTTCGCCAGGGGTTTGGGCGGCTCATTCGCAGCCGCACCGACCGTGGAGTGGTGGTCATCCTGGATCGACGTGTGCAGAGCAAGTCCTACGGACGTCTGTTCCTGGAGGCCTTACCCCCGTGCACGGTGCAGCGCGCGCCTTTGGCTCACCTGCCCCAGGCCGCTTACCACTGGTTGCACAATCCTGAGCCTCTGTACGAACGGCCCATTGAGTGATTGCGCTGAAAATGGTCAGCCTATCACCTCTTTCAGGACGCGCATCCAGTTGCCCCCGAGTATGGCCATTATATCGCTTTGCGAAAATCCGCGTCTGCGGAGTCCCTCTCGTAGATTCGGATAGTGGCTTATATCTTCTAATCCCTGAGGGGCCGGTTCGTCTCCTAACCCATCGAAGTCGGACCCAATGCCCACGTGTTCCACCCCCACGAGTCGCACGAAGTACTCGATATGGTTAAGCACATGGTCAAGGGTGGCCCGCTCGTTGGTGAGGAACGAAGGCACAAAGGTGACGCCGATGACCCCTCCCGTTGCCGCGATGCCCCGGGCCTGTTCATCCGTGAGATTGCGGCGGTGGTCGCGCAGGGCACGCGCGTTGCTGTGCGAGGCCACCACCGGCCCCTTTGCTTCTTGCAGTACATGATCCACACCGGCCGGGGAAAGGTGAGAGACGTCGAGCACGATGCCCAGGTTGGCGCACTCGCGCACCAGTTCTACCCCGAAGGGGGTGAGCCCACCCCCGGTGCGCGCGTCCGCCACCCCATCCGCGGCCGCGTTGCGATAATTCCACGTCAGGCCCAACCAGCGCACTCCCAGTCGGTAGAAGGCCCCCAGCAACTCAATTTGCCCGTCCAGGGGTTCGGCCCCTTCCAGGCTGAGGATGCCTCCTATCTGACCCTCCTGCATGGCCCGTTCGATATCCGCGACCGAGCGGACCAGTGAGAGGGCGTGTGGGGCCCGTTCGACCTCGCGATGAAAGATTTCGATCAGGCGCAGGGCAAACGCGGTAGCCCCATGACGCTGGAGAATGGGGGGGACCCAGCACGCAAATACCTGAACGTTGACGCCTCCCTGGCGTAATTTGGGGACATCCACCTGGGCCTCGGGAATCCCGGTATCGAGGTGCCCCTTACCCTCCAAAACATAATGCAATGTGTCACAGTGGACATCGATGACGGGTGTTAGCATGGGGTGTTTGTCGCCTCCTTGCTTAAGTATTGGTGACCTCACCTTTAGCTGGGGAGATCCATCCCCAATTTGCGCAATTCATCGTTCATGCGCAGCCGGAACAATTGGAATCGTACAATAGGCACCATGAGGTTGTACGTGTCGATGCGTCGGTTTATCTCGACAATCGCGGCTTCGAATTCGGCCACATATTGATTCCAGCGTTGTTCGACCCAGGCGCGTTCCTCGATGACTTGAGGATCGTCGGCCTCGCGATTGTTGAGTACTTCCACCTCGCGCATGTACCAGTGCCAGGCGCGGCGCAGGCGGGCGCGAAGGTCCGCGATTTCGGCCAGGATAAAGTTGCGCTCCTCAATCCATTGAGGCGTAAACCCTTGCCCGGCCAGCAGGCTGTGCGCCAGTTCCACCGCCGGATCGACGAATGGGTTGCGCTCCAGCCGCAGGGGTTTCCCCTTGGTCGAGAGGTTGTCAAAGTCCCCCCTGCGCATGGCTTCCTGGATGCGTTGCTCGACCAGGTCCTCCCACTCTTCCAGGGAATGCTCCTCCTCGTCGTCCTCCTGTTGGGGAGGTGCTTCTCCTCGCAGTCGTTGGGCCCAACGCCAACGGCGCAGTTTGTCCTCTTTCTCGGTTCGGTCGCTCATCTCTCTCAAACTCCCCACAACGCGCACAACTCGTCGATAAGCCCGGGCACGCGGCGTACAGCCATTGGCCCCGGCCCCAGGGGGTCCGTGACCTTCTCCGGGTGTCCGGAAAGGAGGAACAGCGTGTTGGTCACTCCGTAGGCCAGGGCCTCCAGGTCGTATCCACCCTCGAGCGTGAACACGATGCGCCCATTGCAGAGTTCGTCGGCCAGGGCGAGGAGGATTTCCGTAAGGCGAGCAAAGCCGCTGAGCGTCACTTCCATGGCCGCCAGCGGATCCCGCCAATGGGGATCGTACCCCGCCGAGACCAGGATGAGGTCAGGGCGAAAGCGACGGGCGAGGGGAGCGAGCAGCCGCTCGAAGGCGAGGATATAGTCCTCGTCTCCCACGCCACCGGGAAAGGGCACGTTGACGGTGGTGCCTTCTCCGGGGCCGGCCCCTCGTTCTTCCTTGGCCCCTGTGCCCGGGTAGTAGGGATATTGGTGGGTGGAAAAGTACATGACCGTGGGATCGGTGTAAAAGATGTGCTGGGTGCCGTTCCCGTGATGAACGTCCCAATCCACGATGAGGACTCGTTCCAGGCCATGCTCAACTTGCGCCGCGCGCGCGGCCACCGCCACATTGTTGAACAGGCAGAATCCCATAGCCCGATCTGCTTCTGCATGGTGGCCCGGGGGTCGCACCAGCGCAAAGCCGTTGTCCAGTCGTCCGGCCGCGACTTCACCCACGAGAGCGATTAGCCCTCCGGCCGCGTGGAGCGCGGCCTCCCACGAGCCATCGCGTACGTAGGTGTCCGGATCCAGGTATCCCTCCCGGTAGGACATGGCGTGGACGTGATTGATGTGTTCATCGGTGTGGACGCGGCGCAGTTGCTCGCGCGTGGCGGCTGCTGTGGGCACCCGGATGAGGGTTTCCGTCAAGCCGCTTTCCTGCATGCGTTGCTGGATGCGTTGCAAGCGCCCCGCGTGTTCGGGGTGGCCCGAAAGGGTATGGCCGACATGATTGTCGTTCAGACAATATCCCGTGCGCATGTACTCGTCCTCCCTGTGAAGATTATACACGGCCCTTGACCGTCTGGAGAAGTCCAATTCCGCATTCTTGTGGTAGTTATGGTATGCTCTAAGGGCACACTCGTGATTCGCGAGGCGCATGGTAATCAGGTCGGACAATACGGCCCGTTGAGGGCGAATGAGATAAACACCGAACGGAGGAGTATGACCATGGCTAAGATCAGAGACGTCCGCTCGCCGATACCTGTAACCAGCAGAGAATGGGATGAGAAAGTTGTGCGCGCTCCATTACCTGTCGTCGTCGACTTTTGGGCTGAGTGGTGTGCGCCTTGTCATATGATTGCCCCTCATATTGCCCGCTTGGCTGAGGAGTACAGTGGACGGTTGCTGGTTTTCAAATTGGATGTGGATGCTCATCCTGACATTGCCATGCGATATGGCATTCAGAGCATTCCCACTGTGCTCTTTATGTACAAGGGGGATGTGCGAGACATGGTGATTGGGGCGGTTCCCTATCAAGTCCTGAAGCAACGAGTGGAACATTTGTTGGCAGAGGTTCCCCAGGCTCCACCGGAGGTGCTGGAGTTAGAAGTATAGGAGGTGGGTTATGGCTCGCCTACTGGAAGCACCTACCTACCCAGTTGCTGATGAGGTTGTTTTGGATCCACAACGGACCGCAGTGGTCGTTGTGGACATGCAGAATGACTTTGTGAAGCCGGAAGGGAAGTTGTACGTCCCTACAGCTCAGGAGGCCGTTGAACCCATTGCGCGTCTGCTGGAGAAGGCCCGCGCCGCCGGTGTGCTGGTTATCTATACCCAAGATTTACACGGCGAGGATGATCCGGAGTACCGCATCTGGGGCGAGCATGTGAAGGCTGGCACGTGGGGCGCGGAAATCGTGGACGAGTTGAAGCCCCAACCGGGCGACGAGATTGTCACCAAGCCACGCTATGACGCTTTTTACGCCTCCCGCATGGAAGACGTGCTGCGCACACACCCCCAGGTCGATACCCTCGTCATCACGGGCACGGTGACGAACATCTGTGTGCTGCACACCGCGGGGAGCGCGGCCCTTCGTTGGTACAAGGTGATTGTGCCCAAGGACGCGGTCGCGGCCCTCTCCGAGTTCGACCAAGAGGCCGCCCTCCACCAGATCGACTTCCTCTACAAGGGCACAATCACCACAGTGGACGGCATTTCCTTCCAGAAGTGACGCGTGTGCAGGGCCACATTCGGCCCTGCACACGTTAGGCCCTTCCTACAGCACGGCTTTGGCCAGCGCCTCTAACCCCTCCAAATCGTCCAGATCCAACCATTGGAGCATGACCCGTTGCGCGCCTGCTTCTCCCAACCGTTCGAGGTGCTCGCGCACGTCATCGCCCGTGCCCACGATCACCCCGCGCGCCCGCAAGGCCTCCGCGTCGCGATCGCCCAACTTGGCCCGTACTTCCGCGTCCGTGCGTCCAAAGATGAGCCCCGTCATGATGGAACGCCGCACATCCTCAGGACGACGGCCTGCTGCCTGCAGGAGGTCGTCGAGCCGCCGGTTCAGGGCGGCAAATCGCTGGGGCGGAATGTACACCGCGTTCCACTCGTCCGCGTAGCGCGCCACAAGGGGGAGCGTCCGCCGGGGCCCGTTGCCCCCAATGAGCAGAGGGGGACCGCCGGCGCGATGGGGGCGGGGTAAGAGGATGGCCTCTTCCAGGTGGAAGTAACGGCCGTGGAAGGTGACCCGCGCCTCGCTGCGCAGGAGCCGCGTGATCACCTCCAGGCCCTCTTCAAAGCGAGCGAAGCGTTCGTTCATGGAGAGCAAGTCGAACCCGAACATGCGGTGTTCTCTCTCCTGCCAGCCCGCCCCAACACCCAGCACCAACCGTCCTCCCGAAAGGTCGTCCACGTCTTTGGCAAAGCGCGCCGTCCACACAGGATGGCGGAAGGACATGGGCGTTACCAAAGGGCCAAATTGAAGGCGCTCCGTGTGGGTTGCCAGCCACGTGAGGGAAACCCAAAGTTCCAGGGAGTCCTTGTCCGGCGGGGTGGCGTTGGTGAAGTGGTCGGAACGCCAGAGGCCCACAAAGCCCAGGTCTTCCACCGCGCGAGCAATGCGCTGCCAGCGCGGCCAGTTCAGGCCGTTTTGGCCCTCGATCATGATGCCCACGTCGGGTGTCATGGCGTGTCTCCTTTCATCACCTCTGCAACGGCCCAGGTCAGGCGGGCCCATTCATCCAATGTCAACGTTTCCGCGCGGCGTCGCGGGTCGATACCGGCGTGCGTCAGCGCGCGTGTGATGTCCTCACGTGAGAGTCGCAACCCGGCGGCCAGGGCATTGCGTAGTTGCTTACGCCTCTGGCCGAATCCTGCCCGCACCACCTGGAAGAAGAGGCTCCGGTCCGGGACGTTGACTCGCGGGGAGGGGAATACGTCGATACGCACCACCGCGCTGTCCACTTCGGGGGGAGGGTAGAAGGCCCCGCGGGGAATGCGGTGCACGATGCGCGGCTCGCCGTAGAACTGAACGCTCACTGCCAGGATGCTCATGTGGGGTGGGGTGGCACAAATGCGTCGGGCAACTTCCTCCTGGACGGTGACGACGATGAGCGTGGGGGGAGGGGAGGCTTCCAGCAGGTGGCGCAGGATGGGGGAGGTGATGTAGTAGGGCAGGTTGGCGACAACCTTGTAGGGCACGGGGCGGCCTGCGTGCTCGGTGATGAGTTGGGTAGGGTCGACGTCGAGGATGTCGCCGTGAACCAGTTTCAGGGTGGGGGGAGCGTTCAGGCGCTGACGCAGGTGGGCGATGAGGTCTCGGTCGATTTCGACAGCCACGACGAGGCCCGCGCGCGAGGGGAGCACTGCTGGCAGCGTCCCTGTGCCGGGGCCGATTTCCAGAATCACATCCTCTGGGATGAGGTCGGCGGCGTCCGCGATGCGGTTCAAGTGGTGCGGGTCGCTGAGAAAATGTTGCCCTAACCGTTTCTTGGGCCGAATGCTCATCATCTATAGTGGAATGTCTTCATCGTCGATGACATCGGGGAGATCCGCTTCCTCGTCATCGTCCAATTCGCCAAAGCGCTCGAGGAGTTCATCCAGGAGTTCCCATCCACTCTTCTCTTCTTCCTGGATGCGTGGTCGTCCAATAATTTCGGTCAGGTCAACTGCATCCACAGCGCGTACCTTCACGGGAACAAGGTGTTCTTCTGGAGGGGGCACTCCTTCTTCCAGGTATCGGCGTACGTCTTCTCGTGCCTCTTCGTACAGATAAATGAGATCTTCGTCAGTTCCCTTAAACCCGGTGATGATGCGTTGGGAACAGGTTTGGCACCCCAGGTATGCCTTATAACTGCCTTGATCACAGTGTAAGCAGTCGGCCAAGCGGATCATCAATAAGGAAAAAGCAACCGCGTCTGGGTGATCCTGTGGCAGGCGCAGTACGTGCTCTACCAACCGTTGCCACATCGGCCCTCTTAATTTTGCTAACCCTTTTATTGCCCAATGGGGAAACAGAATCTCACTATCCGGGTACATCTATGCCTTTTCTCCTCTTATCTATCCCGTCTTCTTGCGGTCTTTTAGCGTTTTTGGGAATTTGGTTGGATTGCTGTCGACTGTGAGTAAGGAAGGTGTAAGGGAAAGGATGTCTTCCTCTTTCCTGGCTCATCCTTTGGGCGTTTCAAAACTCCAGAGGCACTTGTTGTCTTAAAGAATACGCGCTTGGTGTTTTTGAAAATCATTCCCTCTTCCATCGGCGAAACGCCATAGTAGCCTACCTTGGGTAGGTGGGCAAAAGCAGAGGGGAATGTAACATTGATGGGAAGCGCCTGTCAAGATCAAGAAGGGGGTGGATTGGTTATACGGCCTCAACGGTGGCAGGATTGGGGGCAGCAGGAATGGTGAATGTTACAGTAAGCCCCTTGCCTATGCCTTTACTCTCGGCCCAAATGCGTCCGCCATGCCGTTCCACAATCTCCTTACATAGGGCTAATCCAATACCCATGCCACCATATTTGCGTTTGGTACTGCTGTCTACCTGGTAGAAACGATCGAACAGACGGGGCAATTTTTCCGGGGGAACCCCAATGCCCTGATCGGAGACAGAAATGTAGATGGCGTCGTTTACCTTCCAAGCTTTGAGAATAATTCGGCCTCCATCTGGGCTGAATTTGCGAGCATTGTCCAGCAAGTTATCAACGACCTGGCGCAAATAAGATTCATTTCCTAAAGCTCTATCGATGTCTGGTGCGATGTCCGTAATCAAGGTAAGCCCTCCTTTCTCCAAGGTTGGACGCCAGGAGCGAATAACGTCTTCAAGCCAAGCGTTCACGTCGAAGGGGTGCAAGGTAAAGCCCATTTGCTCCATGCGCTGAAAAGCCAAAAGTTGTTCGACCAGCCGGCGCAAATGCCGCACATGATTTAGAATCAATCTGCCTGCCTCTCGAACGTCTTCTTCTTCGGTTAATAAACCCTCGGATAGCATTTCCGCGTAGCCTAGAATCAATGTGAGGGGAGTGCGTAATTCGTGGGACACGTTTTGGATGATTTCCGTTTTCAGCCGGTCGAGTTCCTTGAGTTCTTCATTGGCTCGGGCCAATTCTTCCGCTTTTCGTTGCACTTCGGCGTAGAGCAGGCTGTTATCCAGGGCAATGGCCACCTGGCCAGCCAGTAACGGCAATGTTTGCCGCAGTTCCCGGAGTGAGTAAATCTCACCTCCTTCTCGGTGCCCTAAGGTGAAGAAGCCCACCAAATCCTTTTCCTCTGCCAGAATGGGAACTATGACTTCTGCCTGCACGGTCTGCAAGGCTTCCCATTCTTGAATCCATAAGCCCGATGACTCGGGGAGTTCGGCCAACATCTCCAAAGTCAACGCTCCTTCGCACGATTTGAGGACATGGATGAGAGGGCTATCGAGACGAAACGTAACGTCGGAGGGAAAGTCGTTAATGGGGCCATCAACGGCCGTCAGGCGATAGGTACCACTTGCTTCATCCTTGAGGAATAGGGATGCGGTGGTAATGTTTAGGAACTCGCGAATTTCCCGGAGCATGAGACGCCCCAGTTCCTTCGGTGGGCGCAAACGGCTGCCTATGCGACTTAGTCGCAGTAAGAGGGGCTCAATGTCATAGCCGGCAAGGAAGAATCGCTCAACGAATTGTTCAACGTGTCGGCGTATCGGCGCATAACTTAGGAGCAATAAACTGAGGATGAGGGCGATCATCACACTGGCGAAAATGAGGGCCCACTCGGCAAGGGTGGCTAAGACATAGAGCACGCCGGAAACGATAATGAGGTAGAGAAGGACAAAGAAAATAAAAGCCAGCACGCGTGCAATCGTTGCTCGAACAGCCAGGAGGTGATTGTGTGAGATACTCAACCCCATGAGCACCGCCGCTATAGCCGCGAAGAGAATATCTATTGGGTAAGAGCGAAGAGGGGTTAGATTAAGGGTATTACCTGTAATAAGTAGAACGACAACCCCGAGCAAGTAGTCAATGCGTTGTCTGAATTCTGGGTTGGGTGTACGCCAGCGCTCCCGAAGGGCCAGTAGACCTGCACCGTACATATAGATAACCCAATAGAGGCCGGCAATGATAATGGCGGGGCCCATTTCTATTTCCATGTATCCGTGGACGAAGCGAGCCGTGCGAACCACCAGGCCGGACACAATCAACAAGGCAATGAATCCATATAAGATAGTGCCTATAGTCGCAATGCGTTGTGCCTGAGGACGTGCGAGGAGATGGGCGATGAAGCCGAAGATGGTGAGTGAGACGCCAAAATTGGTTAAGGCCCACACACGAACGATGGCCGTAGGTGAAATAACGTGGTGGGCTGCATGAAGCAACATAGAACTTAGGCTCCATAAAGTGGCCAAAAGTAGGAAGGCCACGCGCCAGCGTTCCGCGGGTTCAAGATATGTATTGCGGGTGGCAATATTGTACAAAAGTACAGCGTACAACAGTGAAGATAGGGCAGGAATTGCCACCCATAGCATATCGACAATTCTCATGGTCTTGTCCCTTTTGAGGCTTTCCTCTCATTCGGCACTTTGCCTAAGTAGAAGAGCAATTGCTTCATCGGATGCCTGAATGCGCGCTGGTTTCAGGTGTGCCAGATCTGCCCCTTCGCGCAAGCGCTGTTGAATGAATCGGTCGAAACTGCCCGGTCTTAGCACTGTGACCTCCAGAGGAGAATAACCCAACATCCCCTCTACGTGACTGTATTCCGGATTCAATTCCTTGAGTCTTGCGTCCAGCCGGTCGCGAAACTCCCGGGCGTTTACCCTGCTGCCCTCGGGGAATTCGATGTAAAGGTGTAGGTACGTCTGGGCTTGCCGGAATTCCTTTCGAATGGTCCACTCTACATATGGGATGCCCACATCGGCCAGCGCGCGCAGCAGGAGTTTTTCATCGATGAGCCCGGCAAAGCCTGAAAGATCGATGAAGGAACCTGAGCGCCCCACAAAACGGAATTGAGGTAGACGAATGCCGGCCTCTTCATCTTCCAAGGCTACAACTTCCAACAAATCGTGTAGACGGTAGCGGAGTAACGCCCCACCGTAAAAACTGGTCACAACAAGGTCATACCGTTTGCCTGGCTGGACTTCATCCATCAGCACGGTGTGAGTGGGCTTTTTCCCTTCCAGCCGCTCGGATACCCAATCTTCGTAGGGTATGAACTCATAGAAGGCCGTATCGGGCAGAAAGTTCAGGGTACGGTGATTCCATGCTTCGGTTGCGATGATGCCTACCTCTGTGCACGCGTAAACGTCCAGAGGAGGGACGCCCCAGTAGTA
The DNA here is from genome assembly GCA_026983525.1 of Anaerolineae bacterium. Lineage (GTDB taxonomy): Bacteria > Chloroflexota > Anaerolineae > JAADDB01 > JAADDB01 > S141-23. The sequence goes on from JALWHQ010000129.1 coordinate 14,671, forward strand.
TTCCAATTGATCTCGGTAAATGAAAGTGTCCGTTCCTCCACATTGGAGGCCTTTGAGTTGCCAGAGGTCGCGAGGGAGAATGTAGCGCCGTCCTTCTCGGCGGGCGCGAACGATGGCCCGTCCGATGCGCCAAAGGGCCTTAGGATGAAGCATCTCCTTGGAAAATCCACGGTTCTTTCCGCTCTCGAACATCTCCCCCATACGCACAAGCACGATAGTCATAGCACCCAACACGGCCAGCCCATCTATCATGGCTTGTCGGAAGAGATATTCCGTCCGTTCTCGGAATCCCAGTTTTTCTGTAACGTCCAAAGGAGGAATGAAATGATAATCGAAAAATTCGCTGCTGGCCCATAGGGATAGACCACTTAAGAACGGCCGAGGCGGTAGGTTGGAGCCAACGGGATCTCCCGGCCGTATACGTACTTCGCCTTTCTGTCGGGCAGCCGACAAAATGCCCGTCGTGATAGTGCACACGCCCAAATGTTCATACATTTCTTCCGTGTACGGAATCCATTTGGGTTTTCCGCCTAATCCGGAGGTGCGAGCCCACTCCTTAATTGGACGGGCCAAGATGTCTTTGGGCTTATCTTTCAAGAATGGCTCATAATCGGTATATTCCGTAAGAGGAATAAGTTCCCGAAAGTTGTCAACTGTGAGTTTGGCGACCACATCTCCGAACATGGCCCTCCATAAGGGGCTTTGCTTGCCAAGTTCCAATTGCTCAGTTAAAAGGCGTCGTTGTATGCTCATAAATCCCTGAATGTCGAGATCGAGGAAACCACAATGGCGTTGCCATGCCCGCTCAAATTCCCGTCGACGTACGAGTTCGCTGGTTTTTTCCTTATACCGCCGCATAACTGTGCTCCTCCTGGACGTGAATCGCCGTGGATGAGTTTTAAGTGTGCCCTCATAAGCGCCAGATGTCTCTTACCTATGACGCGTTTAAAGTGTATGTTTACAGTCCCGATATGATTGCCGAGCCTCTCGTATGCTCTTGCGGGTAGGCAGAAGAAAAGGAACGTGTTGCCGGTATAGAGTGTACTCTGAGAATATCGAAGGAAGAATCCACCTATCCTGAATGAAAACCACGATTAATTCCAATACAATCCACACAATAGCAAGGTTCCATATTGCTGGAGCAGGCACTGCAAGGCTAAGCCCTAAAACAAAGATGGTCGTTCCCCAAAATCCTGGATGTCGACATGCTGCATACGTGCCTTTGGTCACCAACGTGGAGGGAGAGTTGCCGTCGGCTTTCTGCCAAAGGGGTATTTCCACAAACACAGTGTAAAAAGAAAACAAGCTGCCTATTAACGTTAGTACGCCTCCTAGCCAAAACTTGAAGGAACGGAAATCGACGGATGTGGCTTCTTGTGAAATTGCCCGCAACAGTGCTCCACTTAAAGACATTATCGTCAAGAGTAGAAGAAGCCTTCGCGTCCATGAACGCTCCCTGATACCTTTCGCGTCAGCCAGCAAGAGGGCTCCAAACCCGACAACACTAAGGACCGTTTCCACTTGCACATCCGTCTCCAATTCAAATCATTTTCATTCTTATCTAAGCTTTCCTGTTTGGTGAGTGTTCTCAGATGTTAGAGTATGAGGCTCAACATGTAAGACGTCTCTGCAACATTATATGTTACTTGGGCTGTCCCTTCAATTGATGATAGAAGAGGATACAAACGTTGGGGACAGCAAAATATGGGATTGGATTAGTCGCTGGGCAGCCTACAATATTCGCGACTACCCCTCATCCCTCACTTTGCGGACAAAGTCAGCCAGTCGGGTTGGCTCGCGCCCGAGCAACCACTTGAGGACATTGGCGTTGCCCCAAAAACCGTAGGCATCATAGTAGCGAAACATGTGTTTGAGCGTCTCTATCGCGTATTCACTCAATCCACGCTGGAGAGCGGTATGCTCCCATTGCTCCAGCGGTAACATCTCAAAGCGTACTCTTTGTCCTATTACTTCCCCAAGAATGTTGGCGATGTCATACTGAGTTAGGGGTTCCGGCCCTGCAAGTTCGTAAATGGCTCCTACGTGCCCGGGTTCCGTGAGTACAATGGCGGCAACCTCGGCCACATCGTCGAGATCCACCAAGCTCATGCGCGCTTCACCGCTGTAGGGCACCCGATAAACGCCTTCTCCCACAATCTCAGGCCAATAAGCCAGCAAATTTTGCATGTAGGCCGCGGGCTGGAGGATCGTAAAGGGCAAACCTGATTTGAAGATGCGCTCCTCGACGCGAAGTTTGTGCCAATGGTGGGGCATGTCCTCGGTCTGCGGGTGGAGCACTGAGTGGTAGACGAAGTGTTGAACCTTCGCGACGTGAGCAACTTCCAGTAGGTTCGCTCCTATTTTTTCCTCTTCAGGGTGCATGTTCGGACAGATGTGATACACCGCATCGATTCCTTCTACAGCGCGGGCGAGCACGTCAGGATCGGTCATGTCGCCCATAATGATTTCTGTTGCCCCTGCCTTTTGAACGACGGCTATCTGGGCTTCTCGATGGATCAAGGCACGTGTATAGACCCCCCGACGAGCCAACGCGCGTATCACTGCCCGTCCCGTCTTGCCCGCTGCTCCTGTGACCAAAATCATCGGAAAAGGCTCCTCTGAAAGGGTAGAATGCTCGCGCCACCAGTATAGTCTGAGTGGAAGCGTTGAACAAGGCACCAGTGTCTCGTATTGAGAGCGTCCTCTCTGGAGGACACGGAGAAGAGCACGTTTAGTGGACATGCGCTGACATAAAGAAGCGCTTGTATTTCACCGGACGTTAGAGTATCATGCTTAACGAAATGGCATATTGGATAAAGATAATCCCCGCTACCCCCACCCCACGTGTGTGAAGGAGGTGCGTTATGGAATTAAAAGTTGTGCGCATCGAGAAGCCCGATGAAGTGAATATTATCCTCGGCCAGTCCCACTTTATCAAGACCGTGGAAGATCTCCACGAGGCCTTGGTCAATGCGGTGTCCGGTATTAAATTCGGTATTGCCTTTTGTGAATCGTCTCAGAAGGCTCTTGTACGATGGTCGGGTACAGATGAGGAGATGATCGAATTGGCGAAAAAGAATGCGTGGGCCCTCAGCGCGGGACATGTTTTCATTATCACTCTCGCGCCTGGCTTTTACCCCATCAACGTGTTGAATTGGGTTAAGCAAGTGCCCGAAGTGGTGCGCATTTTCTGCGCCACCGCTAATCCTGTAGAAGTTATCGTTGCCGAGACCGACCAAGGGCGAGGCGTGTTGGGAGTCATCGACGGCATCAAGACTCGTGGCATTGAGGGAGAGGAGGACATTGCCGAACGAAAAGCCTTCCTGCGCGCTATCGGGTATAAATTGTGAAATGAGAAGTAAACGTAGAGGGCACCCGTTTGTGTTACTCACGGCCGGCAATCCTCTATCGAAAGCCTGATGAACACATACTCGCCTAAAAAGGAGGCAAAGAACTACACGTGACAGCGGAATCACTTCGTATCATACCTCTCGGCGGCCTGGGGGAAATCGGCCGCAATATGATGGTTTTTGAGTATGGTGACGATCTCCTCGTCGTCGACACGGGCCTCATGTTTCCCTCCACCGACATGCTCGGTGTCGACATCATCATCCCCGACGTGTCCTATGTGGTCGAGCACCAGGACAACCTGCGGGGGATTATCCTTACCCACGGCCATGAAGACCACATTGGCGCGCTGCCCTACGTGCTCAAACAGTTGGATGTGGACGTGCCCATCTTTGGCACGCGCCTGACCCTGGGCCTGGTGAACCTGAAACTGAAGGAACACAAACTGCGCGACGAAGACCTGCGCCTAATCGACGAGCACAGTGTGCTGGAACTGGGCGCGTTCACCGTGGAATTCTTCCACGTCTGCCACAGCATCCCCGACGCGGTGGGGGTGGCCCTGCACACGCCCGTGGGTCTGCTCATTCACACCAGCGACTTCAAGTTCGACGACTACCCCGTCGACGGGCGGCTGACCGAGGTCGCCAAACTGGAAGCCTACGCGCGCGAGGGCGTCGCCGTCCTCCTGGCCGACTCCACCAACGCCGAATCGCCGGGCTACACCCCCTCGGAGCGGGAAATTGGCCACAACTTCGAGAAAATCTTCGCCTCCGCGCCAGGCCGCATCATCGTCTCCACCTTCGCGTCCAACGTCTCCCGCATCCAGCAACTCATCCACATCGCGCGGAAATTCGGACGCCGCGTGGGAGTGGTCGGCCGCAGCATGCAGAACGTGGTCAAAATGGCCATCCAGATGGGCTACCTGGACATCACCCAGGAGGAACTCCTCACCCCTCACGAGATGAACACCCTGCCCGACAGGGAAGTCCTCATCGTGTGCACGGGCTCCCAGGGCGAACCCACATCCGCGTTGGTGCGCATGGCCCTGGGCGACCACAAGCACATCGACATTCGCGAGGGGGATACGGTCATCGTCTCCGCCGAACCCATCCCCGGCAACGAGGAACTGGTGAACCGCACCATCGACAACCTCTTCCGTCGCGGGGCCGAAGTCTACTACCATGACCTGTTCGACGTGCACGTGTCGGGGCACGGCAGTCGTGAGGATTACAAGACCATGATCAGCCTGGTGCAGCCCCGCTTCTTCGTGCCCATCCACGGCGAGTATCGCCACCTGGTGCTGAACGCGCAACTGGCCGAGGAGATGGGCATTCCGCGGGAGAACATCTTTGTCGTGGAAAGCGGCCAGGTGCTGGAGTTCGACGGCGAGCGCATGTACGAGGCCGAGCGGGTCACCGAGGGCTATGTGTTCGTGGACGGCGCGGGCGTGGGCGACGTGGACGAAATCGTCCTGCGCGACCGCTATCACTTGGCCCAGGATGGCTTCCTCGTCGCCATCGTGCCCCTGGATGTGCAGACGGGCACGCTGACGACGGACCCCGAGATCCTCACGCGCGGGTTCATCGATCCCGAGGAGGCAAACGGTCTCATTCGCGACGCGCAGAAGGTGGTGCGCGACCTGGTCAAGCCTGGCCTGGCCGCGCCGACGCTGAGCGTGAAGATCAAGGAATCTCTGAGTCGACTGTGCTATCGGCAAACGCGGCGACGGCCCATGATTTTGCCCGTGGTTTTGGAAGTGTGACGCGTAGGTTTCCTTGCATATGGACATCGCGCACGTTCTGCACCGCTTGAAAGATCGCCTTTGGGGAGCCCCTCCTCGCCATCCTTGCGTTGGCCTTGCCCTCTCGGGTGGGTCCATTCGCGGGTTGGCGCACCTGGGGGTGGTGATGGAATTGCTGGCCGCGGGCATTGAGCCCGCGTGCGTTGTGGGTGTAAGCGCGGGCTCCATCGTGGGCGCGCTGGTGGCCGCGCGCGTGCCCCCCGAACGGCTGCACGAACTGGGCCGCACCGTGACCTGGGCGCGCGTTTCCCGTTGGGTCTTGCCAGGTCACATGGGACTTCTTTCCCTCAAGCCGCTGGAAACCTTGCTGGAAGCGGAGATCGGGGCCAAGACCTTTGCCGACCTGCCCATCCCCTTTGCCTGCGGCGCGTTCGACGTGGAGCGAGAGGAGTTCCTTCTACTCCGTGAGGGGCCTGTGGCGCGGGCGGTGCGCGCCAGTTGCGCGGTGCCAGGAGTCTTCACCCCTGTGGAGTGGAACGGCCGCCTCCTTGTGGATGGCGGCGTCTTCAACAACCTGCCCGTGCGTCCCCTGTTCGACATGGGCGCGGACTACGTCATCGCCGTGGACCTCTTCCCCCCGCGACGGACTCCCCGCCGTCCCTCGAGCACCTTCTCTCTACTCGAGGTCGCCTTCTACAGCATGATTCGCGCCAACAGCCACGAGCGCACGCTGGCCCACGTTCTCATCGAGCCCGACATTCGCGACGCGTCCTTCTGGGACTTCGCCGAGCGCGAGACGCTCATCGAGGCGGGCAGAAAGGCGGCACGGGAAGTCCTCCCGCGTATTTTGGCCGATTTGGGAATCTCCACTTGATGTCGGGTATCGGATATCGGGTATTGGGTATCAGGTATCAGGTACTGGGCCCTGATATCCGATACCTGATACCCGATACCTAATACCCGATACCCAGAAGTCAGCGAAGACGCCCCTAATCGCTTGAAGATGGGGATTGGGTCTTAAGGTGCCTATCAAACCACTGCTGAATGCGCTTAAGTCGCTCGACCCGCTGTTTGGGCTTGCCCGTGCGCGAGAGGCCGTGGCTGGCGCCGACGAAGACGACGAACTCGACTTCACGATCCAGCAATCGCAGCGCGCGGTACAGTTGTTCCGCCTGGTCGATAGTGCAGCGGTGATCCTGGTCGCTGTGGATGATGAGCAGCGGCGTGTGGATTTCCTTCACGTAGGTGAGGGGCGAGTGTTGGATGTACCAGTCCCAGTTGTCCCACGGGCAGCCTGGGGCTTCCCATTGGCAGAAGTAGTGGCCCACATCGTCGTTGCCCGCCAGGTTGATCATGGAGTTCACCGCGCGCTGGGACACCGCGGCCTTATAACGGTCGCTGTGCCCGATAATCCAGGTCGTCATGTAGCCGCCGAAGGAGCCCCCTGCCACGCCCAACAGCTCGGGGTCGACGAAGCCGCGCGCCAGCACCGCGTCCACCGCGGCCTCGATGTCTTCCTGCACGGGCGCGCCCCAGTTGCCGCGGATGGCGTCGTTGAACGCCTCGCCGTAGGACTGGCTCCCGCGCGGGTTGGTGTAGAGCAGGCAGTACCCCGCGGAGGCCAGCATCTGGAACTCGTGGAACCAGGACCAGCCGTACGCGGCGTGGGGCCCGCCGTGGATGTACACGATGAGCGGGTACTGCTGGCTGGGGTCGAAGTCGGGCGGCTTGAGCAGCCAGGCGTCGATGGTCATCCCGCCAGGGCTTTCCACCTGGAAGTATTCGGGGGTGACGAGCGCGCGCGTGGCCACGAAGTCGGCATTGAACGCGGTGAGCGTCTCCAAGTTGCCGTCCAGAGTCAGGCGGGCCAGTTCCCCAGGCTGGGTGGGGGATGACCAGCCGACCACGAGGGGAGAGGTTTCGGGACGGGCGTCGAACGTGTAGACGCGAAAGTCGCCTTGGGTGATCGCCCGAATATCGCCCCCCAGGGTGACGGTGTAGACGTGGGTGCGCCCGCGATCGGAACAGAGGAAGGCGATGGTCTCGTTGTCCAGCCAGCGCGGGCCTGGATTGCCAGGGAACATGCGGCCATCACTGAGCAGGGCTTCTTCGGTGCTGCGGTCGAACCCGCGCGTGAGGGACGTGGGCTCCCCCCCGTCCAGGGAGACGGTCCAGATCTCCATGTTGCTGTTGTAGCCGCGGTTCAAGTCCTTGCCGATGTAGGCGATGCGCGCGGCGTCAGGCGACCAGGTCAGGTGGGAAATGGGGCCGAGGCTGGTGGTGAGTTGGCGCTCGTCGCCCCCGTCCGCGGGGATGACGAAGATGTCGGCGAAGAAGACTTTGTCGGGGTCAGGCACGCGCTTGCTGATGAACGCGATCCATTTGCCGTCGGGCGACCAGCGCGGGCTCATGTGGTCGACGTCGGCGTCGGTCAGTTGCTGCGGCTCACCGCCCTGACGGGGGATGCGCCAGACCTGCACCCAGCGGCCATCCCACCATCCCTCGCCGTCCATTTTCCAGATGAGGCGGGTGACGTCGCGCCAGAGGATGTCCTCCTCTTCCTCGGGCTCGTCGGGCCGCCGTGCCTTGGCCGCGAACACCAGGTGCTCGCCGTCGGGCGACCAGTCGAAGTCCACCACGCGCACGATGGGCTTGTCCGTGATGCGCCTCGCCTCGCCCCCATCCGCGGGCATCACGTAGAGGTGCATTTCCTTCTCGTTCTCGCGGTTGGCGATGAACGCAATCCATTTGCCGTCGGGCGACCAGCGTGGCAGCATGTGGCGCGCGGGCGTGAAGGTCAGTTGTCGGGTCTCGCCGCTCTCCAGGTCGAGCAACCACAGGTGGCTGATGTTCTTCTCCTTCTTCTCGTCCACCTGGGCCACCACGAAGACCGCGCGGCGGCCATCGGGCGAAAGGGACGGCGTGGTGGGGTCCTTCACTTCGAGAACGTCTTCGATGACGACGGGGTTGCGCTCGGGCATGGTGCCTCCTTTTGGGAATGGGTATCGGGTATCGGGTATTGGGAAAAGTTCTGAAGGGCATTATACGGCGGTTTGGTGGTGGGGGGTAGTCTGGAATTCGAGGGTGGGTAAGCCAACGGTGTGGTACAATACGACACGCTGAGTGAGTAGACAAGAACCGTTCGTTACTGGACGAAGTGACGATGGACGATAGATCATAGATGACGATGATGACCATCGTCCATCGTCCATCGTCGACCCACATCTTCCCCAGGAGGTCTCACCGTGATGCCCATAGGGGTCTTGGAAACCTGCCTCTACGTCGATGATTTGGACGCGGCGGAGGTGTTCTACACGCGCGTGCTCGGCTTGCCTCTGGTGGGCAAGGAAGCGGGGCGCCACCTCTTCTTCCGCTGCGGCCAGGGCATGCTCCTCATCTTCAATCCCGACAAGACCCTCGCGGCCGACAACGAGGTGCCCACCCACGGCGCGCGCGGCCCCGTCCATGTCGCCTTTGCCATGCGCGCGGACGAGATCGACCGCTGGCGCGAGCACCTGCGCGCGCACGGCGTCCCCATCGAACAGGAAGTCACCTGGCCCCACGGCGGATACTCCATCTACTTCCGCGACCCCGCGGGCAACAGCCTCGAACTCGCGACCCCTTCCCTGTGGGGGATGGGGGACGGTGGACCATAGACGATGGACGATGGTCGGCCCCCCTCCATCGTCTATCGTCCATCATCCATCGTCTATTCCC
>JALWHQ010000130.1:0-974 GCA_026983525.1 Anaerolineae bacterium
GGTGCCCACCCTGGTGGGCATTGACGGCAAGGCCAAGATGAGCAAAAGCCTGAACAATGCCATCTTCCTTTCCGACTCCCCGGAGGAAGTGCGCAAGAAGGTCATGCGCATGTACACCGACCCCAAGCGCATACGGGCGGACATCCCGGGCACGGTGGAAGGCAACCCGGTCTTCATCTACCATGACGTCTTCAACCCCAACAAGGAAGAGGTCGAGGACCTGAAACAGCGTTATCGCCAGGGTCGCGTGGGGGACGTGGAAGTCAAGGAGAAACTGGCCCGCGCGCTCAACAACTTCCTTGACCCCATTCGTGAGCGTCGCGAATACTACGCGGCCAAGACCGGTTTTGTAGAGGATGTCATTTACCGAGGCACCGAGCGCATGCGCGAGGAAGCCCGTATCACCATGGATCTTGTCTACCGGGCCATGGGCTTCCGTGGCGTGTGGAACCGCATCCGCCGCAAGTCGGAACGATACCGAAAGAAAGCCGCTGCCGAATAATACCCAATACCCAATACCCGATACCCGATATCATCACACCCGCACATGGCGAAGCGATCACGTCTCCAACGGCTACGCGCCCAGGGCAAGTTGTTGGACGAAATCCTGGCCTGGAAGAGGGAAGAGGTCGCCAAGGCGAAGCGGGAGCGGCCTCTGGCCATGCTGCGCGCGCTGGGAGCAACCGTCCCCAAGCCGTTGGACTTCACTGCAGCCCTTCAGCAGCCGGGGACGCACCTCATCGCCGAAATCGTACGGGCGACCCCCGCGCACGGCTTGCTTTCTCACCACTTCCACCCTGAGGACTTGGCGGAAACATACGTGCGAGCCGGGGCATCGGCCCTCTCCGTCGTCACAGACGCCCGTTTTTTTCAGGGCCATTTGGAACATGCCACCATCGCGAAAGAGGTAGCCGCCAGGACGGGAACCCCTGTGCTGGTCCGGGATTTCTACATCGACATCTACCAGATTTGGG
>JALWHQ010000130.1:984-6476 GCA_026983525.1 Anaerolineae bacterium
CGGCTCGTGTGGCCGGCGCGGATGCAGTTAACCTTATCGTCGGCATCCTGGGCGACAAGGCCCTGCGGGCATTGCTGGCTGAAGCGCGCAAGTTAGGCATGGAGGCGGTCGTCGAGGTAAGCGACGAGCAGGAACTGGCGCGGGCATTAACTGCGGGCGCGCGCATCGTCGGGCTCACCAACCGAAACCTGCGCACGTACACAGCGGACATAAGCGTCACCCAGCGGCTGCGCCCTCTCGTTCCGCCGGACATACCCGTCATCAGCGAGGACGGCATCCACACGGTGGACGAGTTGCGCCGGGTAGTCGAAGCCGGTGTTCACGGGGTGCTCATCGGCGAGGCATTCGTTCGGGCGCGGCCCGAGGAACGGGAACAGAAAGTGCGGGCATTTTTATCACACATCACCACATGGGGAGGGAAGCGTCGGTGACGGGAACCATCATCAACGCCATAGCCGTACTCATCGGGGGATTGCTGGGCACTCTGCTGGGGGCTCGCCTTCCCGAAAAGATGCGCCAAACTGTCATGGGAGCGATTGGGCTGGTCGTGCTGGTCGTTGGTTTTCAAATGGCCCTCTCCTCTCAGAATATCCTGATTCCTATGTTCAGCGTGCTCATCGGCGGCGTGCTGGGCGAGTGGTGGCGAATCGAGGATGGGCTGAACGCGTTCGGGCGCTGGCTGGAAGACCGCACGGGGCACTGGTTTGGTGAGGATGAGCGTTCGGTGACTCGGGCCTTTGTGACGGCCAGCCTGGTCTTCTGCGTGGGCCCCCTCACCATCCTGGGGGCCATTCAAGATGGCCTGACCGGGGATTACCAATTGCTGGCCATCAAATCCTTATTGGATGGGTTCACGTCCATTGCCTTTGCCGCCACCCTGGGGCCCGGCGTGCTGCTTTCCATCATCACCATCCTTGTTTACCAGGGTGGGATTGCTCTGCTGGCTATGGGTTTTGGATCGGCCCTGGGAGAGGTGACGCGTCAAACCCCCTGGGTGCTGGAGATGACCGCGGCGGGGGGCATCCTGGTGCTGGGCATTGGACTGGGGTTGCTCGAGTTGAAGCGCATACGCGTGGGGAACTTGCTGCCCGCGGTGCTCATTGCTCCGCTGCTGGTGGCTTTGCTCCACCTGCTGGGCATCACTATCTAAGCGCCAGGACAAAAAGGAGTTTACAGGGGCACCAGCCGACGATAGACGATGAACGATAGCCTTCAACGGTCATCTATCGTCCATCGTCTGTCGTCCGTATGTCCGATGGTGAGTGATCCTTGTCCACTTACTTAAGGTGGGGGCACGACATACCATGCCCCCACCTCTCGCGGCTTATCCCTACATCTCCTTCACTTCGACCTGCAGGGTCTTCTTCCCGCTCTTCTCGAATTCCAGAATGAGCGTGAACCGATCTCCGGGCTTCAGCGGCTGCTTGACCCCGATCAGCATCACATGGTAGCCACCCGGCTTGAGTTCGACCTGCCCCTTCGCCGGAATTTCCAACCCACCCTCGACGGGGCGCATCTTCATCACATTGCCTTCCATAATGCTCTGGTGGATTTCCACGTGTTCGGCAACGTCGGACATGGCACCGACGAGGCGGTCAGGCTCGTTCCCCTCGTTCTTGATGATCATGTACGCGGCACTGGTCACCTTCCCCCCCATGCCCGAACGCGTGGGGCGCGCCCACACATTCTCTATGACAATCTTGGGGCTGGCCGATTGGCTCGGGGCACACGCCGCGACGATGAGTACGAGGATGACGCCAAGAAACAAGAGTGTACCGACTCTCGAAATTCTTCGACTTCTCATTGGTTCTCCTCCTTGCGATGAATTTAAGCCAGGCCTCACGTGAGGTTAGGACTGCCCCACGCGCGAGTCGCTGTCCGTGGTACGCCTTCCGACATCAGCGCAACATGTAGGCCAGGTCATCCGCGATGTCCTTCGCGGGCGTCCCATACGGAAAGATCAGTTTGATGTAGCCCTCCTGATTGATGACGGTGACCGTGGCCGTGTGGTCGACGAGGTAGCCCGTGGCAGCCGTTCCTTCGTTCTTCTTGAAGTAGATTCCGTACATCGTTGCTACTTGAGCAAGTTGGTCAAGTGTACCCGTCACACCGATGAAGGTGGGATAGAAGTTGCGCGCGTATTCCGCCACGACCTCCGGGGTATCACGTTCCGGATCCACGGATATCATGATCACCTGCACCTTCTGGGCCTTTTTCTCCCCCAGAATTTCCATGGCCCGGGCCAATTCACGCATGGTCGTCGGACACACATCGGGGCAGAAGGTGTAACCGAAATAGAGCAGCACGATCTTGCCCCGAAAGTCCTTAAGACTGACCTCTTTGCCCCCTTCTGTCACCAATGTGAAATCAGGTGCCGGCTTGGGCGACTGCAGCACCATACCGTGGAAGGCATGAGGTTTGAGACGCTGATAAGCAAACGCCAGCAATCCGAACAGCACGACAATAGCAACAAGCCAGGTCACAATCCGCTTGACCATGATGCATCCTCCGCAAATGTGGATGGGCTGGAAAGGTTGTCAACAGCCGGAGAAAAGGATAACACGCGACCGCCAAAACCACGCTGAAACCGATGGGCCTCTTCCCGGGAGTAAAAGGCCAACACAGAGGGGCGACAGCACACCACCACGCTGGAGTCCACCACGTAGGTTGCCACACGCGCGTCTATGATATGCTGGTGAAGCACATCCTTGACGAACATAGCCTCGACCTCGTCCCCATGAGTTGCCCAATACATGAGGCCACAGTGAGGACAACACGCATGGCGCTGAGAGCCATCGTTCAGGTGGATGACGACCCGTGTGTGGTTGGGGATAGGCGAATGGCACATCACGCACGTTTGTGTCGAGGTCTTGCGCACGGCAATGGCCCCCCCATGCACCCGCTGCACAAGACCTCGGTCGGCTAACTCCTTGAGGTCGCGATGCACCGTCATTTCGGAGACCCCAAAGCGTCGGGCCAGATCGGCGATGCGCACACTGCCCTCGCTCTCCACTATTCGGACAATTTCGTGCAACCGCTGTTCACGTACCTGAGGTCGTTGTGTGTCCATAAGCCGCTTTGCAGGTTGCTACCCGTGGCATGCATCCAACGTGGGCCTGTGGTAAGTTGATAGAAATCTATCACTTTGGAACACAACTTGTCAAGTCGGGGGACCATGCTGGTGAAGGGCGACCAACGTTCACCCAGGGGATGCCTCGGTGTAGAAGTCGAGGGTTTCAGGGATGGGGGGTTGTTTCTTGGGCAATTCCACGTAAAAGGTGCTCCCCTCTCCGGGGGCACTCTCCACCCAGATACGTCCATGATGACGCAGCACGATGTGTTTGCAGATGGTGAGACCCAACCCCGCGCCGCGATAGGCGCGACGCTCGCTGGCATCCACCTGGTAAAAACGGTCGAAGATGCGCTCCCGTTCCGATTCGGGGATGCCGATGCCCGTATCCGCCACCCACACCCTCACACGCTCGCCCAAGTCCTGCCCGTCGATGAGCACCCGTCCCCCCGCGGGCGTAAACTTGATGGCATTCTCCACCAGATTGGTGAGCACCTGCTCCAGCCGCATATAATCGCCCTCGACGTCGGGGAAATCGTCGGGGATGCGCGTTTCCAGGTGCAGGGACTTTTCTTCGGCGAGGGGGGTGAGTTTCTGCACCACCCCGGCGGCAATGGCCGCGAGGGAGACATCCTCAATGTGCAAACGCAGACGGCCCGTTTCCAACCGGGAGAAGACCAGCAGGTCGTCGATCATGCGCTGGAGTACCTGGGTTTGCTCCTTCACCGTGGTGAGGAAGTCGGCCTGTAGTTCGGTAATCGGGCCCGCCTTGCCCATGCGGATGATCTCCACAAAGCCCTTGATGGAGTGGAGCGGGGTTTTCAACTCATGGCTTACCACGGAGAGGAAGTTGCTCTTCATGCGCTCCAATTCCTTCTGCGCGGTCACATCCCGCAGAACGGTGACGGCCGCGCGCGCCGCGCGCGTGTGCCCCCTCACGGCGGAAGTAACCGCCTGAAACGTGCGCGGCTTCTCCCCGGGGAATTCGAACGTCACATCCTCGACGATAACGTCCCCCTCGTCCTTGAACGCCCTACGAATGAGATCCAGGAAGTCGTCGTTGGTGACCGCGTGGGCCAGATTCTGTCCCTCAGGGGAGGAGGGCAAGCGCAGCGTGCGCACAGCAACGGGGTTGGCAAGGAGGATGGTCAGTTCCGGATCGGTCACTACAACGGCATCGCCGATGCCTTTCAAGACGGCTTCCAGCTCCTGGCGCTGCTCGAGGACGTTCTCGTACAGCCGCGCGTTCTCGATGGCCGTGGCCGCAAGGAAGGCAAAACTCTCCGCCAGTTGCTCTTGCCGCTCTCCAAAGGCCAACTCCTCTTCAGAACAGCCAAGGACCAGCAGGGCCACCTGGCGTCCACGGGTAATCAGCGGAATCACAAAGAGATCCCAGTTGCCCCACAGAGGGCGAAAGGCGCGCGCCAACGGGTGGGGGGTCTCGCGATTGCGGACGGTGAGAACGCGCACATGTGCCGGGTCTTCATCCGGCAAGATGAACATGGAAGGGGAGGGTAAGGACTTCCCGCCAGAGGTGTCCCCATCCACATACCCCCACCGCCACGTCGTTCCATCCTCTTCGGCCACGAGGATGGCCGCGTGCCGGGCGCCGAACAGTTCACGCGCCCGCTGTCCAATGACGGCTAAGGTTTCCTCCAGGTGCAGGGTCATGGACAGGTGATGGGCGACTTCCTGCAGGGCCCGCAACTCCAGCACGCGCGCGCCCAAGTCCGATGCCGTGCGCTGGAGAATTTCCGTCTTGCTCGCCAGGTCCGCGCGCTCTTGCGCCAGCACCTGACGCAAGTGGTGCATGTACAAGCCCATGCCGCCTCCCAGCAAAGCCACAAGCAACAGCACCACATACGTCTGCTGGAACCCCCCATCCATGACGAACGTCCACGCGCCCACACGCAAGTACGCCACCACCAGGAGCAAGGGGCCCACGAGGAATGCCATAATCGACCATGCCGGTAAAGCCGCGGCCAGAAGGGCCTGTTTTCCTATCCAAGGGACAAACAGCCACACCGCGGGCCCCACCACTCCCGGAGCGTGGTGAATGATGTAGGCGATGAACAACGCATCGAGCACCTGTAAGGAACCCACAAGGATGTCGCTCCCGCGCGAGGGGCGCAAGAGCAGAACGGCCGGGATGGCAAGGGCGGCCAGGGTGATGTATCCCCACCAGAAGGGGGGCATCGCCGAACCGCTTCCCCCTTCGCCCCGCCAGAGCCAGAGGGCAAGGAGCGCGTAGAGAACCCGCAGCCCGATCCCTACTCGCTGTTCAACCCGAAGCCAGTGGACCTCCCTATTCATCGCGCCTCCTCCCTACCGCTCCGGAGGTGGGCCCGGTGTGCGGGTCGGCGTTGGCGTCGGCTGAGGGGTGGGCGTAGGCGTAGGCGTTGCCAGGGGCGTTGGCGTGGGC
>JALWHQ010000131.1 GCA_026983525.1 Anaerolineae bacterium
GCGAGAAATGCGCGAGCGTCGAAGCGGCCATGCGGCTGGCGGATCGGCTGACGGACCGCGGACGAAACGACCCGGAGGAGTAGCAGGATGAGAGTCGTGGACCTTTTCTGCGGTGTCGGCGGTGCCCACTATCGGCCTACGCACGGCGGGCCTGGAGGTCGTGGCGGGCGTTGAGAAGGACGCCGAGGCCGCCGCGTTATACGGGGAGATGACGGGCGTCGAGGCCGTCGTCGCGGATGTGGCCGACTTGCGGCCGGGGGACCTGCCGCCTTTCGAGGCGGTGTGGGCCTCGCCCCCGTGCCAGCCGTACTCGGGGCGAATACGGCTGGGGAGCGCGGATCCCCGGGACGGTATAGGCGCGCTGCTCTCGTTCGTCGAGAATTTCCACCCGCACATCCTCATCGTCGAGGAAGTGCCGGGCTTTCGGAACACATGTGAGCACGGCCTGCTGTTGCAATCCCTGTACGCCTGGGGATACACGCCCCAGGAGCGGATCGTGTACGCCCTGGCGTTCGGGGTGCCGCAGAAGCGGCCGCGGCTCATCATCGTGGCCCATCGCGGTCGTGAGTGGCGGCCCTTCCCCTGGCCGGGGGGCATCACGATGGAGATTGCGCGGCGGTGGGGGTAGAGTCGCGTGGTGAAGTGGGAGGATGCGGAGCCGCGGCCGTTGCCGCGGTGGATCACCGATCGGGTGCCCGAAGTATCGCCCGTGACGCTCTTCCATCCCCAACTCTCGGGGCAGGGGAGGCAAAGGGCCGTGGGTGTGTATCCCGCCCATGCGCCCGCGCCGACGGTCACGGTGAGCGGGATTCGACACGGCATGTACGCCGTGGACGGTGAGGGACGTTCGTATCGGTTGCGAGAACGAAACGCGGCCCGCTTTCAGGCCCTTCCCTGGCGGGACGGCCTGACGGCGGAACATATCGGCAATGCGGTGCCCCCGCCGATGGCGAGCGCCATCGGCAGAGCGCTTGTGCGATGGAGTACATGATGAATCCCGACGCACTCTTCTGGCAACTGGCCGACAGCGGAGAATTTTCGGACGCGGAACTGGTAGCCCTCTCGCGGCTGCTCGATCTGTTTGCGGCCCTCGGCATGACGCGCGTGACGCTGACATACGAACAGTTGGCCGCGTTGTGGGGCTACAAGGTCGGCTCGGACGACAAGAGTGTGCGTAACATGCTCTCTGCGTTCAGGGAAAAGGTGCCCTGGCTTGGCGTCATCTACCACAACAAGAACGCCGTGCTGGGGTTGCGCTGGGATCGGGTATCCGCTCGCACGGCCGACGCGGTGGCACGGCGCGGAAGACACGCGGAAGATTGTGGAATTCCCGCGGAAAACGGCATTTCAGACGGAACTGGCGCGGAAAATGTCGGAGTTTCCGCGGAAAATGCCGGAATTTCCGCGGAGTTTCCGCGGAACGTGGGGGGGGATATAGGGGGGGTGCTTGCTTGCTTGCTTTTGACCCCGATCCCGTTCGGGTATCTCTTTTGCTTGACAGAGAGATACCCGAACTTGGCGCGAATCAAACAGCAAGCAAGCAATAATGGGGCGGCGGTTTCCGCGCTGTTTCCGCGGTTTTTCCGCGCAGGTTCCGCGCAAATTCCGCGGGAGATCCGCGCCGGGCCTTCAGGGGGCAGGCGCTTCCGCGCAGGTTCCGCGCAGGTTCCACGCAAACTCCGCGCAGATTCCGCGGGGCCGTCGGTGCCCGACGATCTGCTGCGCGCCGTTTTGGACGCGCTGGACGCGTTGCCGCCGGAGAACGGCGTGTCCGAGTCCGGCGCGCGGGCCATCATCGCCGACGCCCTGGCGCGCGGGGTAGCGCCGGAAGCGATCCTGGCCGTGGCTCTGGCCGTAGGCGCGCGGGCCGAGACGGGCGGACAGGTGGGGGGAGGTCTGTTTCGCTCCCTGGTCGGGAAGCCCGATCCCGCCCGCGAGGTGCCGCGAGCTTTCCTGGCGCAGGCCCGAGAGATCCTGGGGCTGGAGCCGGAAGAGCGGGATGAGGGCGAGGAAGAGGCGCGCGCGGACGTCGAAATCGTCGGCGAGCCGCCCTATGACCCCCAGGCTGTGTGGGAAAAGGCCCGCGAGCGGTTGCGGGAGGAACTGAGCCGCGCCGACTTCAACACGTGGCTGCGGGACAGTGTGCTGCTGGCCTGGGAGGAGGGCGAATTTGTCATCGGCGTGTCCAACGCCTTCACCAAGGACTGGCTGAGCAACCGTCTGAACGGGCAGGTGCATGAGTCGCTCGCTCAGGCGGCAGGAATACCCGAGGAGGAGGTTTCCGTTCGATACGTAGTGGACGTATAGGTGACGGCGGTGCATGGTGGTGTGGCCGCACCACCATGCACCTGACCCCGCCGCCGGTGCAGGCGACGGCGGGGCTGCTATGAGGATACGCGATTTCGCTCCTCGTGGCAACCCCGGGCCGACTTCGCTCGCGGCGGCGGGTGGAGTCGGCCGAGTTGATCCCGGGAAAGGGGGTGAGAGGGCCACGAGGAACATCGGGCGAGGGCCTCAAAGGGGGAAACGTCTGGCGGGAGCCGTGGCGGTCGGACCGGCCCATTCGACCGGACGGCTCCGAGAAAGTCCCGACTGCACCAACGAAACGGAAGGAGGTAGAGCGACATGACATGGTCACAGACACCCACTACATGGGGAACGGGAAACACACCGGGGCAAAAGGATCGTAGTTGGGCCGGGATTACGGCGTTGATACTGGGACTGATCTCCATGCTGGCCTGGCTTCTGCCCATCTGCGGCGGTCCGACGTCCATCGCCGCCCTGGTTTTCGGTTTCCTGGGGTTGGCCTCTTCCCGCCGCGGGCTGGCCATCGCCGGAATGGTCCTGGGTGGTATCGGCCTGATGCTTACGGCGGGAAACGCCGCCCTGGGTATCTTCATGGCCTTGAACCGGTAGGAAGGGAGGTAAAGCGATGTACCAGCAAGTCGTCATCGTCGGCAATCTGGGGGCGGATCCGGAGATGCGCTTCACGCCGTCGGGAGTACCCGTCACCTCGTTCAGCGTGGCCGTGAACCGGCGCTGGACATCCGGTGACGGCCAGTTGCAGGAGAAGACCACGTGGTTTCGCGTGACGGCCTGGGGCAAGTTGGCCGAGCAGTGCAATCAATACCTGAGCAAGGGACGGCTCGTGCTGGTCGAGGGCGAGATCGACGCCAGCGCCTGGAAAGATGGCGAAGGGAACCCGCGCGCCACCCTGGAATTGACGGCGCGGAACGTGAAGTTTCTTGGCGGCGGGCGCGGGAACGGAAACGGCGGCTCGGCGCTGGCGGAGGCCAGCGAGGATGAGGAGGACATGCCGTTCTGAGACGAAGTTTGGGCAACCGCCGGAGCCCCGGTACGTTGCCCTCGGGCTCCTCATTTCATGGGTCCTGACCACCGGGTACGTTCTCTTGCGTTGGGCTGTCGGGTAGACCAACTTCTTATCGGATATATGGAGGAGCAAAGGGAATGAAGCAATCATGGCGCGGCTTTCGACACCCGATACCGTGGTGGTCGTCTGAAAGGAAAAAGCCGCGACCATCGCGGGAAATACACATTGTGGGTCGTTGCCGCATTTGTGGACGGCCTGTACATTCCAATGAATCGTATCACCGTAACGGATTGGGTTTATCCCACCTGCGGTGTGGCTGAAGTGAACGGGGGAGGTATCATGAAGAAGAATTGGGGCCCGATTGCCGCCATCATCTTTGCGGCTACTCTGGCTTATGTGGTGGGCGTCCGACTGAGCGAGTCGGCCATGGCTGTGGTCATCGGCGTGGTCTTTGGCGTGGCGGCCAGCATCCCGATGAGTCTCATCCTGGTGTTCGCACTTCAGCGCTGCAGCGCCTATCGGGAATCCAGGGGCTCGTCGGGTCCTCAGCAGCCCACGATTATCGTGGCACCGCCCGCCATTTCCGGCTATCAAGGCAACCCGTGGGGCGGCAGTATGGTGGGCCAGATGTATCTGCCGCCCTTCGATGAGGAGGGGATGCCATCCCCGCGGCGTTCCTTCCGCATCATCGGCGGGGAGGAGGACTGACCGTGCGCCGCACTCTGGACCTGCAGGCCGACCGCATCGAGATGGTGCTGGCCAGCCACCGCATCCACGCTCGCGTGCGCGGGGGCGCATCACGCCCAGGGGCGTCTGTTTTGAAGTCCTCACCCCCATGGGCACGCGGGTAAGCAGGATTGCAGCGTTGCACGAGGAACTGGCCCTGGTGCTGGGCGCGCCCGACGTGACCGTGCGTCGGCGGGGCGGCATCATCGAGGTCGTCGTTCCCCGTGCGGAACGGCGTCGTGTGCCCATCGAGCGCCTGCTTGCTCGCGTCCGGCAGAGAGGGAAGGTACCGCGTGTCACTGCCCTTTTGGGCCTGGATGACGAGGGCGATCCCCTGCTTTTGCGCCTGAGCAGCCCCGACGTGGTGCATACTCTCATCGCGGGCACCACGGGTTCAGGCAAGACCATGCTCATGCGCACCATGGCCATCACCCTGGCCCTGTGGAATCGCCAGAAGGACGTGCAGCTGGTGCTCATTGACCCCAAGTCTCGCGGCCTGGCTCCTCTGGTCGGGCTGCCCCACGTGTGGGGGCCCCTGTGTGTGCGCATCGAGGACATCCTGGCCATGCTGAAGGCACTCGTTTCCCTCATGGAGAGCCGTGACCGGGAAGGTACGGCGCGACCGCACATGGTGGTGTTCATCGACGAGTTGGCCGAGGTGCTCATGCTGAGGAGTGGGTGGGCGCAGGAGATGCTGACGCGGCTGGTGCAGCGGGGGCGAGAGGCGGGCATCCACATCGTGGCCGCCACCCAGAAGCCCACGGCGCGGGTGCTGGGTAGCCTGATAAAGGGGAACTTCCCCGTGCGCGTCGTGGGCCGAGTGGCAAGCGCGGATGACGCCCGCGTGGCCGCGGGCATTGCGGGGTCGGGCGCGGAGAAACTGCGTGGGCACGGCGAGTTCCTGCTCGTGGCCCAGGGCGCGGTGGTTCCCTTCCTGGCTTCCTACCTGGATGGGGAGGCGCTGGCGCGACTGGTGTCTCAGGTGGAGGAAGGCCCGATGCCTGCGTCTTGCCCGCGCCGCCTGCCCACGGTTCCTCGCGATGGGGGAGCGAGGGCCGGGGAGGAGGATGGCGTCCAACGCCGCGCAGGGGCGTGGAAAAACGGCACCGTGCGGCGTCAGAGCGCACCCGAGGCCCCATCCTCGTCCGGCAGAGCCCGTTCCAGACCCCGGAGCGTTACCCCGACTCTGCTCACCCCCTGGGCCTGGGAGGTGGGGCAAGGCGCCAATGGTAGAGCTGAAGGCATGACGCAGGATACAGGGCGCAAGACGCACGACGAACGACACAATACGCAGGTTCTGGCTGCGCAGATGCTGGCCGTGTGGGAGCAGGCGGGAGAGCGGCTCTCCCTATCGGCCACGCTGTCCCACCTGGGCCGCAAGCCCGGCGGTGCGCTGTGGGACATGTATCGGGCTGCCTATCGGGAGGCTTTGGCCCATTGGGAAGAGGGGGAGGAGTGTATTTCAGTTTAGTAGGCGGGGGAGAAGGATGGACAAGAAAGCGCCCCCTCCGGCAAAATGAAAAGAGAAAATATCGAATTTCGCCAGGAGGGGGACCATGGACAGGAATAGGATACCTCAACTGCGAACCTATGTGCAAAGGCAAACAGAGGCGCTGTTGGAAGGGTGGGAGAGCTACTTTTTCCAGAGGGGATGTCGTCTGGCTCAAGAGGAGGCACGAGCGTGGCTGGAGGAGCTGGATGAGCAGCTGCTGGAGGTCAAGCCCCAGGGGTGGCGGGTAGTGGGCAAGCGGTCACGGACCTTGGTGACGCGCTTTGGTCCGGTGACCTTTGAGCGGCGTCTCTATCGGGACGAGCGAGGGGGGTATCACGTTCTTCTGGATGAGGTATTAGGGCTGCCGGCCTATCAAGCGGCCAGTGGGGAGGTCATGGAGAGCGTGATGATGTTGGTGACCGGCATGCCTTTTGCCTGGGTGAGTGAAGTGTTGGTGCGTTTAACCGCGGGAGTGCTGAGTCCGAGCACCGTATGGCGGCTCGTGCAGGGGGTAGGGAGACGGGTAGTGGAGGCCGAGGAAGTGGAAGTGAAGCGGGTGTTTGGTCAGGGGGCGCCACCACGACGGGTAGGGCAAAGGCAGGCCCGGCGGCTCTATGTGGAGGCGGACGGGGTGGTGATACGGCAGCGGACCGGGACAGGGCGGGCCCGGTGGAAGGAAGTGCGCTTGGGAGTGGCTTATGACGAGAGGGGGAAGGAACGGGTCTACCTGCATGGGGGAGAGAAGGTGAATTTCTGGGAAGGGGCCAGCTTGGAATGGGGAGCGGAGTGGGATTGGAGCCAGGTCGAGGAAGTGGTGGTGAATGGGGATGATGCGTCCTGGATAGATGAGGCGAGCGAGGTCTTGGCGGGCGTGGTTCGACAACTGGACCGTTTTCATGTCGTGCGGGCGGCGTATCGGGCGATAGG
>JALWHQ010000132.1 GCA_026983525.1 Anaerolineae bacterium
GTGTTGGGCCAGCACGTCGGGGGGGCAGGGGCCGGTGGCGACGGCGACCCTTTTGGCGTTGACGGCGCGACTGCACGGGCTGTCGAGGGGGGTGTCGACAACGATGACGATGTGCTTGTCCTGAAATGTGTGGCCGAATTGGGTCCGGGCGCGCCGGAGGGCAATGGCGGGCAGGTGATCCCGGTCGAGGGCGTCGCTGCCGAAGGCGGCGATGCGAAAGAGGGAGAGGTTGAAGCCGGCGCTTTCCAACTTGATGCGCGCGCCCTCGGGCAGGTTGCCCGTGAGCAGGCCAAGGAGAACGTCGGGCCGGCGGGCCAGGCGCTGGACGAGGGGTAAGGCGCCGGGCAAGGCGGTGGGGGGTCGCTCGCGCACGATTTCTTCCAGCGTGCGCGCGAACACCCGGGCGTAGGTCGCGAACCGGGCCTCCACGTCTTCGGGCGTCAATCCCGCAGCCGTGAGCAGGTCGAAAACGATACGGCGGTTGGTCTTCCCGGCCATGTTGTAGCTGTCGATGTCGCCCGCGGTGCCATAGACGGCTTCGAGCGCGATTTTCATGGCCCGCCGGCCCGCACCGTGGCTGTTCAGCAGTGTTCCGTCGATGTCGAAGAGTACGAGATGCATGGTTTGGGTGGGAGTGAAAAAGAGATCTTTCGCAAACTTACCGTGAAAAGAGTTTTTTCCATTCCGGGGAAGGAAGATATGGATCGATAATGAAATCCCTATCCCCTTTCACCTCGGAGTGGTGGTCGTGAGCAGGATTATACCATCACGGCCAAGTCAACCTGAAAGATGCCGAGAAGGAGCAAATTGGCAACACCAGCCAATCAGGACAGGCCTGCTCGCCAACCTCACAGCCAGATAACGCCTCATGCCACTCCCTTGACCTCTTCAATAAACCGATACCCCTGGCCCGTTACCGCCTCAATGTAGCGGGGCGCGTCCGGGTCATCACCCAGCATCTTCCGCAGTTCGGCGACGCGGATATCCACCGCCCGTGTTTCCACCGGATAGGTTCATCCCCATACCTCGTCCAGCAATCACTCCCGAGAGAGGACTTCACCGAAATGCAACATCAAGAACTCCAACAGAGCAGAGGCTCGAGGGGTAAGCACGAAATCTCGGCTCGCTCACTGCGCCCACCGTGTCTGACAGTCCAGCACCAGGTCCCCACACACCAGGCAACGATAGGCGATCAGCGGAGGTTCTCCTTGGCACGTGCGCCGCAGCACAGCCTGAATACGGGCGACCGGTCCCAACGGCTCAACATGCCCCCCTCACGATCATGCGAGCACGTGCACAGGACGCTTACAGTCAATTATACAGAAGCCCTACAACCCACACTAAGAGTGTCCCCTCCTTCCAATCGGCTGACAAATTTACGTCTCAAAACACAGGTGAGAATTGAGTAAGTTACTCCCGATGAAATTATTTCCGTTGTCGACAAGAGACTATCGCTGGTTCTGGACCTGTCCTATAGGAAGGGATGACAATGAGAGCCCCAGACACCACTGGCCTTCTTTGACTCCTGTCTCCCCCATCCGGACAGAGGGTCTCCATTAGTGCTATCATAAATATTTGCTCACATAAATGCATAAGCAAACCTTAAGATCATGGGCCACGTGTGGGGCGGTGCGCGCCCACGCGCAAGGGCGTGCGCGCTGACGCGCGTGATGGTGATCACCGGCGCGCGAGGCTCTGCGCGCCAGCGCGCGCAAATTCGCGCGAAATTGTATTGACTTTTGGGGGGCGAACCTGCTATAGTAGAACTGTCCGGACGGCGCCGTCGAGAGAGAACCGTTAGGGAAGCGCTTCCCTCCTCACAACCTGTATCTCTTTGAGGAAGTGTGCCATGTATCGAGGAATACTGCGTAAAAGTGTAAGTGTCCTTTTGATTGTTGTGTTACTGTTACTGCCCACGACCGCCGCATTAGCCGCTGGGGAAGCACCGCCTGTTTCTGAGAATTCCCTACAATTTGCTTTCCCTGAAGACCGCCAGCACGTAGAGGAAATGCGAGCCCGGATGGAAGCGTACATGGAAGCTATCCGGAAGATAGAAGAGCACATGTATGTCGGACGTGACAAACTTCTCCACATAGACGTCACATCAGGCGTGGAAATTGGGGTAGATGAAGAGATTTTTCAGGAATTGAAAGAGGCTTTGGATGTAACTAATGCCCGCATTACATCAGGAGAACTTCGATTGCATACGGTAGGCTTAAGCAACGGGAAGAACATCTTTGGAGAACCTGTTCCCCTTGTACCTGCCAATAATTTTTTTCTTGGATAACACGTTATTTAGATATTGTGCTGGCAGGACAGGGATAGAATATCGGTGGTATGGGGTACGCTATTATCTTAATGATTGCTGGACACATCGCCTTGTAAATGTATTATACTTGGTCTCATATGGGACCGTTGGTTATGGGGCTATCCTCCAACTATTCAAGGCCGCTTTACGATGGTTACCATATGTTGGCTTTATATCTGCATTGGCAGGAGCAAGTGGCGTCGTAATATCATGGGCAGACGACGAAGGAGGACATCGGGGAATTTGGATTCAAACTTTTTGGTGGGCCCCCTTTTCATGGTTAGGCCCACAAGGAGGCGGGCCTTTCTGGTTCATTGGAAGATAAGATCTTGTGGACTTTTGATAAACGCCTGACGGCCATAAGCAAGGAAGGTGGGAAAAGAGGAGAGGAAGAGAGTCTATATGTTATGGCCCGGATTCGCCGAGCCATAACATATAGACTTCCCGTTTCCCCTTCCCCCACCTCTCGCCACACCATGGGACTTTGTCAAGAGGCCAGGATTATGTCGGATTATGCATCATAAGACTTTTCTCTGGTAGCATTCTAAGCAACCACACATTATAGGATGAGAACATGATAGACACGTTTATGGAAAAGATGGCGCTTATATTGGGGATAATTGTTACCTTTGTGCTATCGCTTTCTATACTATCTTCTCTTATACATAAGCGCCATAAAGACGCTGTATGGCAATCTCTTCTCCTTATACTCCTCATTGTCATGTACATAGCATATCTTAAGTTTATAGTTTCCGTTCCTTATTTTCAATTAATAAAGTGACGGCTCCACATCAAGCATAAACGTCTCACCTTTCAATCATGTCGGGCGGCTGCCGAGGTCATTCTTGCAGCCGCCCGATGCTCCTGTCACTTGAATCACAACATCTCGATAATCCCCGCGGCGCCCATACCCCCGCCTATGCACATGGTCACCAAGCCGTAGCGACCGCCCCGGCGCTTCAGTTCGTGGATGATCTGCACTGTCAACTTGGCCCCCGTACAGCCCAGGGGATGGCCCAGGGCGATGGCGCCGCCATTCACGTTCGTCTTCTCCAGGTCAAACCCAAGCGTGCGAATCACGGCCAGGGACTGGGCCGCGAAGGCCTCGTTCAACTCGATGAGGTCGATGTCGTCCAGGGTGAGGCCCGTTTTCTGCAGCACTTTGGGAACCGCTTCCACCGGGCCGATGCCCATAATCTCGGGCGGGACGCCGGCCACGGCAAAGCCCACAAAGCGGGCCAGCGGCTCCAGACCCAGTTCCTCCACCCTCTTGCGGCTCATGACCACCACCGCGGCCGCGCCGTCGCTCATTTGGGAGGAGTTCCCCGCGGTGACGGTGCCCCCTTCCTTGAACGCGGGGCGCAGGCGGGCAAGAGCCTCCATGCTCGTGTCCCGGCGCACGCCCTCGTCCGTGTCGAAGATGACGGTTCGCTCTTCAACAGAACCATCCTCGCGCAGTACCTTCTCGGTCACTTCCAGGGGAACGATCTCCTCCTTGAACTTGCCGGCGTCGATGGCCGCGATGGCTCGCTGGTGGCTGCGCAGCGCGAACGCGTCCTGGTCCTCCCGGGTGATGCCGTACTTCTCCGCGACGCGCTCCGCGGTGTGCCCCATGCTGATGTAGGCCTCGGGGTAGTTCTCCACCAGCCACGGGTTGGGCCGGAACTGGAAGCCGGTCATGGGCACCAGGCTCATGGATTCCACGCCGCCGGCGACGATGACGTCCGCGAAGCCGGCCATGATGCGCTCCGCGGCCATGGCGATGGTCTGCAGGCCCGAGGAGCAGAAGCGGTTGACGGTGACCGCGGGGATGGTGTAGGGCAGGCCGGCGCGCAGCACCGCGAGCCGGGCGATGTTCAATCCCTGGGGGCCCTCGGGCATAGCACACCCCAGCAGGACATCTTCGACCATGTCCGGGGTGAGGCCGGGCGCGCGCTCGAGGGCCTCCTTAATCACGACCGCGGCCATATCCTCCGGTCGGTAATTGCGCAGCGTGCCCTTCTTGGCCTTGCCAACGGCTGTGCGTACTGCGGATACAATGACGGCTTCTTGCATGGTATGGTCTCCTTTGGTGTGTGTCAGAGATTTGGTATTGGGTATTGGATATCAGGTATTAGGGACGCAGCCCTTGGGCGTGGCTAAGTTACATGCCACGTTTCCACGTGCAACTCATGAAAGTCACTGTAATCGTTCACATTTCGTGTTACCAATATCAGACCGTTGACAGCCGCGATAGCAGCAATCTGCCCATCCACAAAAGGAGGGGTTCTACCCATTTGGCTAAGACGAGCCCGTTCTTCTGCATGCCAACGAGCGGCCCGCTCATCATATGGGAGCAATGGGATATAGGGACCTACCACCTCCATCAAGTAACGCTCAATCACGTGCCGCCTTTTTGAAGGAGGAAGGCGCAAACATCCAAACCAGAGTTCATGCCAGACGAGAGTGGCTGTAGCCAATGCCCCTTCGTGTTGTTCCAACATGTGCAACACATGTTCATCGGGCTGTGGCCGCAGTGGTTCGGAGAGCACGTTTGTATCAAGGAGATACCGTACACTCATAGCGCCACCTTTCGCCCCGGTGTGCGGTCGCGCACGTCCTCAAACAGATCGGGGGGGATCTCTTCCCTCACTTTGTCAATCTCTTCCCGCAGGCGTTGGTATGCAGCCCAGAATCCCCTTTGCCCACGGAGTCGAGCATACTCCTCAAAGGAAAGGACGACAGCGACCGGACGCCCGCGCCGCGTGATCGTTACGGCCCCTTGAGTTTCCGCCTCTCGCAAGATAAGGCTCAATTTGCGTCGTGCTTCCGCTACCGAATATTCCCCCATCCGCACTCCCCTCCTTACGCATTACGCATCACGTCATCACGCATCACGTTATCACGCCTCAATTCCTCATCACCTTCCCCGTCTTCAAGAAATTCCAAATCCGCTCCAGGGTCTTGGGCGTCTGGGCCAGTTCGACGAAGGCCTCGCGCTCCAGGTTCAGGATATGCCACTCGTCCACCCAAGTGGGGGTGGCGTGGTCACCGCCCGCGAGCACGTAGGCCAGGTGGTTGGCGATGGTCACCTCGTGGTCGGTGATGTAGCCGCCCTCGCGCATGGACCACACCGCGGTGCGCAGCGCGGCCAGCAAGTCGCGCCCTCCTGCCCAGATCTTCTCGGGAACGGGGGGATGATAGCCCTGCCGCACCATCTCCAGCACCTCGCGCTTGGCTTCGGCGATGAGGAAGTCGGGGTTCATCACGATGCGGTCCGAAGGCGCGAGGAGCCCCATCTGCTTCGCCTCTTCCGCGCTCGTCGCCACCTTGGCCATGGCGATCTGCTCGAACACCCGCTGCAGGAAGGGCAACGGGTCCGCGTTCTTCGTGCGCATGGCGGGGTTGACCACGCGGCGCAGCATCTCCTTGCAGCCGCCGCCCGCGGGGATGAGCCCCACGCCCACCTCCACCAGACCCATGTACGTCTCCGCGGACGCGACCGCGCGCGGCGCAGCCATGACCACCTCCGCGCCGCCGCCCAGGGTCATGCCAAAGGGCGCGGCCACGATGGGCTTGGGGAAGTAGCGCACGGTCATCATCAGGCTCTGGAACTCGCGCACCATCTGGTTGAGCAGGTCCACCATGCCCTGCTGCGCGGCCATGGCGATATTGAACACATTCGCGCCCGCGCAGAAGTGCTCGCCCTGATTGCCGATGACCATGCCGTCGAAGTCCGTGTCCAGGCGCTTGAGCCCCGCCTCGTACATCTTGAAGATGTCGGGGTCCAGCGCGTTGGCCTTGCTGTGGAATTCGAGCAGGAGCACGCCGTCGCCCAGGTCAATGAGGCTGGCGCTCAGGTTGCGCTCGATCTCGCGGCCCTGGGCCTTCAGGTCCTTGAGGACGATGATGTTCGGATTGGTGGGCAGGGGCTTGTACGCTTTGTCCTTGAAATCGTAGTAGCCCACCGTGCGGCCGTTCTCATACTGGTAGAAGGAGGGATGACCGCTCGCGAGCATCTCCTTGACCCAGTCGGCCACGAAGTAGCCCTCCTTCTCCATGCGCTCCACCGTCTCGGCCACGCCCAGCGCGTCCCAGACCTCGAAGGGGCCCATTTCGTGGTTGAAGCCCCAGCGCATGGCGTTGTCCACGTTGACGATGTCGTCCGCGA
>JALWHQ010000133.1 GCA_026983525.1 Anaerolineae bacterium
AAAGGCAATACGCTGGGGATCGGCGTTGGTGATTGCCTCGTAAAGCGCATTAAGCCCCTCATTCCATTGGATACCTACAAAGTCGCGACTTCCGCGCTTCTGTTGTTTGACCGGCCAACGCAGCCGATCGGGATGATAGAGAGTTTGTAAGGTCGCCTGTCCCCGCGCGCATGTCTTACCTTCATTGACCGGATGGAGAGGATTTCCCTCCACCTTCTTTGCCCGTCCCTGATGCACGCGCACAATCAACCCGCACGCGGCAGGACAAGCCCGACACGTGGTTGCGTACCAGAGGCTCTCCCCCGGCAACGCGTATTCTGGCATCTTCACATATGGCTCAAGATATTCCTTCGCCTGCAGGGAAACCGTGCATCCACTCACCACCATCGCTGCACCAGCGGCAGCGGTCCCCTGCAAAAACTGGCGTCGTGTGATTCTAAAATCGCTCATTGCCTTTCCCCCTACTTGTGGCAGGTTGCGCAGTCCGTCAGTTTCGCCACCTTTTCTGGCGCCTGCTGCCGATGACAATCAAGACAGAAGCCCATGTTGACGTTATATCCGGGCTCAGGCATATCCGTGCTCCCCACATCACCGTGACATTCCTCACAAGCCACGTTCGCCTGAATGTGGGGTCGGTGACTGAAATAGACGAAATCAGGCTGGTCGAACTTCTTCTCCCAGCGCAGGGGAACACCCATTTCCCATGCCTTGCGAACTTTTTCCACTTCACGAGCGGCATTGGGATCCTGCGGGGTAACTACCTGATGACAGCCGATGCACTTCTCCACGCTGGGAACCGAGGCCACCTGACCACGTGGCGCATTGGAGTGACAATAGAGGCAATCAATCCCCTTATCCACATGGGTCTTGTGATTGAAGGCGACAGGCTCTACGGTGGGATCAGGGACATCCTCAGGGGATTGGGCAAGCACAACAACCGCGGCCAACAGGAGCACGAACAAAACGAACAACAAACCCAACGAACGCCGAGAAACTCGGCGAGGTAAAACAGGGAGCCGAAATCTCATTGTGAGAGCCTCCTGTTCCTCCAGGTATGGGAAACACCCCTATTCTATGGAAAAGCAGCGATGACGCCAAAAACTGCCCCGCAATTTGCGCAGCACACCCGGGGGCACAAAATTCCCGATTTCTTAGCATACCGGACAATCTCCCCCACGTCATCCCCCCTAAGGGTGATTCTCCCCCCTCCGATCGGATTAATCCTTACAAAGGAGATACGAAGACATCCTCTGAACGCGTCGTGCGAGAGCGACCTCAGATTTCCACCCTTCAGCCCCATCGGGTACAATACTATTAGAGTGCATCAACGCGAGGCTGAACCTGCCCGTGCACGGATGCCGAATGCCAACGGCGGCGTAATAGGAACTCCCTATTGCGCCGCCGTCCTTTGTGTTCCAAACAACGCCATATGCAATCGCGTATCACGTATCACAAATCCAGGAGGTGCCAAAATGGCGCACAAGTGGGTGTATATGTTCGAAGAGGGTAATAAAGATATGCGTGACCTGCTGGGAGGCAAAGGTGCGAACCTCGCGGAAATGACCCGCATCGGCCTCCCCATCCCCCCAGGTTTCACCATTACCACCGAAGCCTGCAACGCGTACATCGCCGCGGGCAACAAGTTCCCTGAGGGTCTGTGGGAGCAAGTACTGGAAGCCTTGAAGAAAGTAGAAGAGAAGACGGGCAAAAAGTTCGGTGACCCCAACAACCCCTTACTGGTATCTGTCCGCTCCGGGGCCAAGTTCTCCATGCCCGGTATGATGGACACCGTCCTCAACGTGGGGTTGAACGACGAGACCGTAAAGGGCCTCATTAAACTTACCAGGAACGAGCGCTTTGGTTGGGATGCCTACCGCCGCCTCATTCAGATGTTCGGTTCCATCGTCATGGGGATTCCCGACGAAGCCTTTGAGCACGAAATGGAGCGCCTGAAGAAGGAACGAGGTGCAAAACTGGACATCGACCTCACCGCGGACGACCTCAAGGAACTTGTCGCCCGTTTCAAGAAAATCTTCAAGGAACACACAGGCCGCGACTTCCCCCAAGATCCGTTCGAGCAACTGCGCCTGGCCGTGGAAGCCGTTTTCAAGTCCTGGATGGGCAAGCGAGCGGTGGATTATCGTCGCGCCACAGGCATTCCCGACGACTTGGGTACCGCGGTGAACATCGTCACGATGGTCTTCGGCAATATGGGCGACGACAGCGCCACGGGTGTGGCCTTCACACGTGATCCGGCAACGGGCGAGAAGAAATTCTTTGGCGAATACCTGACCAACGCTCAGGGCGAGGATGTTGTCGCGGGTATTCGAACACCCAAACCCATCGAGGCCTTGGCAAAGGAAATGCCCGAAGCCTACCAGCAACTGGTAGAAATCTCCGAATTGCTGGAGCGCCATTACAAGGACATGCAGGACGTCGAGTTCACCATCGAGCGGGGCAAGTTGTGGATGCTGCAGACGCGCGCGGGCAAGCGCACGGCCCGAGCCGCCATCAAAATCGCGGTCGACATGGCCAAGGAAGGACTCATCAGCAAGGAAGAGGCGGTCATGCGCGTCACCCCCGAACAGGTGGATACCCTCCTGCATCCCCAGTTTGACCCCGAGGACAAGAAGAAGGCCATCGAGGAAGGCCGCCTGTTGGCCAAGGGCGTTAACGCCTCCCCCGGTGCAGCCGTGGGCATCCTTGCCTTTGACGCGGATACGGCCGAAGAGTGGGGCAAGGCGGGCAAGGACGTGATTATGATTCGCCCTGAGACGAAGCCCGACGACGTGCACGGGATGATCGCCTCCAAGGGTATTCTCACCAGCCGTGGTGGAGCCACAAGCCACGCGGCCGTGGTAGCCCGCCAGTTCGGTATCCCCGCGGTCGTGGGCTGCGAGACGCTGGAAATCGACCTGGAGAAGCGAGAAGTGCGCGCGGGCGACACCGTCCTCAAGGAAGGGGATGTGGTCTCCATCGACGGCACCACGGGCGAGGTCTTCGCGGGGGCCATCAAGACGGTTTACCCCGAGTTCGAGAAGGAAGTCGAGTTGATGACCCTGCTCGAGTGGGCCGACGAGATCGCGGCGCGCGAGGACGTGCGCCAGTGGCCCGAGGAGAAGGCGTCCTTCCCGACGCGTGGCCTGCAAGTCTGGGCCAACGCGGACTACCCGCGAGATGCGGAGCGCGCCCGACGTTTTGGCGCCCGCGGTATCGGCCTCTGCCGCACCGAGCACATGTTCTTCGAGGAGGAGCGCCTCCCCATCGTCCAAAAGATGATCCTCTCCAAGACCCCTGAGGAACGCCAGAAGTACTTGGACCAACTCCTACCCTTCCAGCGGGAGGACTTCCGCGGCATCTTGCGGGCAATGGCCCCCTATCCCGTCATCATTCGCCTCATCGACCCGCCTCTGCACGAGTTCCTCCCCAGTTATGAGGAACTCCTGCGGGAGGTTGTTGAGATGGAGGTAAAGGGGGAGAGCGGGCCCAAATTAGAGGAGAAAAAGGCCATGCTCGCTGCGGTGGAAGCCATGCGCGAGGCCAACCCGATGATGGGTATGCGCGGTGTGCGCTTGAGCATCGTCATGCCCGAAATCGTGGAGATGCAAGTGCGGGCCATTTTCGAGGCGGCATGCCTGGAGAAGAAGGAAGGGCACGACGTCAAGCCTGAGGTCATGATCCCGCTGGTGGGACACATCAACGAGTTGAAATTCATCCAAGAGCGACTGGAGGCCGTGGCCGAGCAGGTGATGGAAGAACAGGGCGTGCGGGTCGAGTACAAGTTCGGCACGATGATCGAGATCCCGCGCGCGGCCCTGACCGCGGATGAGATTGCGGGGGTGGCCCAATTCTTCTCCTTCGGCACCAACGACCTCACCCAGATGACCTTTGGCTTCTCCCGTGACGATGCAGAGGCCAAGTTCCTCTTCGTCTACCTGGAGAAGGGCATCCTACCGGACAATCCCTTCCAGACGCTGGACACCGAGGGCGTGGGGCAACTGGTCGATGTGGGCACCTTCCGCGGTCGTCGGGCACGCCCCGACCTGGAAGTGGGCATCTGCGGTGAACACGGCGGCGACCCGCGCAGCATCCACTTCTGCCATGCCGCAGGGCTGAACTACGTCTCCTGCTCGCCCTTCCGTGTACCTATCGCTCGACTGGCAGCCGGTCAGGCCGCGGTGAAAGATCTGCGGGCGCGCGGTGTGCCAGAAACATACCTGGCGGAACCGGTCGCAGCGTAGTACAATACGGAGAACCAGCATGTGCGGGTTGGGCGTATGTTCGCCCAACCCGCACGTCTCCTCCCTTCCATACATGACGATGATGTCCATCTGAAGATGGTCAAGTGTGGGGACTACGGCGAAAGGCAGGATGATCAATGTTGCGACATTTGCTGAAGCGAGGGTCGGATCAGACGGTTGAGTTGATGCCCGAGCCGGACTCGGACGTGCTGGCGGAGACCCTGGTGGCCTTTGCCAACGCGGACGGGGGCACGGTGGTCATCGGCGTCGACAGGCGCGGGCGACCAACGGGCTACATCCTGCCGGAAGAGGTCGAGGGCGTACTGCGCCGCGCCCTGGAACAAACCCGCCCCATCGTCCACACGGAGTGGAACCTGGAGCAGGTGGACGGGGGCACCGTAATCACCATTCGCGTCCCCCGCAGTACCGAACTCCACAGCCTGGCCGACGGTCGGGTGCTCATCCGCAGCGGGGCGGAAAACAAAGTCCTCAGCGGGGACGCGCTCCGTCAGTTGGCAGCCACGAAAAGCACCGGCGACTTCGAGGCCGAACCCGTTCCGGGCGCCACGATGTCCGACTTCAACCCGGACATCGTGGACGAGTACAAGGAGCACTGGGAGGAACGACAGCGGCGTCCCTGGCTGGGCACGACGGAAGACCTGCTGCGCGCGGCAGGCGCCATCGATGAGGACGGCATCCCCACGGTGGCGGGCATTCTCCTCTTCGGCAAGCAGCCCCAGTTCTTCTTGCCCCAGTCCGAAGTGGACTTCGTGCGCTTTCTGGGGGTGGAACCCCGCGGGCCGGAGGGACTGCCCGGCTACGAGCGTCGGGAGAAGATTCGCGGCCCCCTCGCCCGCATCCTCGAACAGGCCTGGAATGTGCTCCGCCAGGAGATGCGCGTCGAGGCCGTGGTGCGCGGCCTGCAGCGCGAGGAGCGCCTGGAGTACCCCCCCTTCGCCGTGCGCGAGGCCCTGGTCAACGCGGTGGCCCACCGGGATTACCGCATCCGCGGCAAGCGCATTGAAGTCCGCATGTTCGACGACCGACTGGAGGTGACCAGTCCGGGTGGATTGCCTGGCTACATCACCCTGGACAACATCGTGGAAGAGCACTACAGCCGCAACCCGCGCATCGTCAGCGGCCTGTACCAGTGGGGCTACATCGAGGAGTTAGGGCTGGGCATCGACCGCATGATCGACGACATGGTCGCGGCCGGACACCCCAAGCCCGAGTTCAAGGCCACGCCCTTCTCCTTCACCGTGATCCTGCGCAACCGCCGTGAGCGGGTGGTGCCGATCTCCCGCCGCGATTGGGGCGTTCCCCTGAACCCGCGCCAACTGAAGGCCCTCCAATACCTGGAACGGGAGGGGCGCATCACTAACCGCGAGTACCGCGAACTCTGCCCGGACGTAAGCCCGGAGACGCTCCGCCTCGACCTGGTGGATCTGGTCAACAAGGGGCTGGTCATCAAGGTGGGGGACAAACGGGGCACCTACTACATCCTTAAGTAACGCCCCCCCTTTTCTCGGTTGCCCATCAAAGCGGTGCCAAGCCCCCGCCCCGAGACGCCCGACATAGGCGCGTCCACTTCACCCGACGCTCAGCACGTCCTCCAAAACCTCGCGCACCCGGGCCCCATCCCCCTCAATGGTGACCACCTCCTCACACGACCGGCGCAGGCGTTCCAGGGTCGACGCGGGGGCCTCACCGACCACGATGACGCGGCGGGCCTGCTCCGCGGCCTCCAGCGTGTCGAAGCCGAAGGGCACACCCGCGCTGATGATCTCGTCCATGGCCACGAAGAAGGCGGCCAGCGTGGAGGGGGCTTCCCCCTCCACAAAGAGCACATAGGTATCCAACGCCCGCGCGGGAGCGGCCTCGGGTACGGGCAGCGGCTCCTCTTCACCCGGCTTCTCTTCACCCGTGGGCGCCTCGGCCTCCTCCCCGACCTCTTCCTCCCGAGACTCAACAGGGGTCTCGGCAACCATTTCAACCTCGGGGCGTTCAGGCTCGGCCGGGACTTCCGCAACCTCTGGCTCTGGGGGCACCACGGCGCTCGGTTCTTCGACTTCCGGCTCAGGTTCGGGTTCCGGGGGGGCTTCCACAGCCGGGGGTTCGGGCACCACCGGTGCAGGCTCCCCTTCCACCGGTGGTGTGATCTCCACCACGCTCTCGAGAGAGGGCGGGGGTGGCACAACTTCCGG
>JALWHQ010000134.1 GCA_026983525.1 Anaerolineae bacterium
TCGAACACCTCGTTGTACCCGCGCTGGACCGCCTTCAGGTTGTCCTGGACGACGCGCTCGCCCCGCTTGCCGAAGTACTTGCGCAGGGCCTTCTCCACGCCCTTCATCACGTCCTCGTAGGACATGTTGTACCGCTCCGCGAAGGGGGTGATGCGCAGGAACACGCCCAGGAGCACGATGCCCGCCATGCGGATGCGCAGGTCGGGGCGGGTGGCCACCTCCTCCGCGATGCGGAAGGTGTCCAGCGCGAAGACGCGCGCGTTCTTCTCGCGGATGATGCGCTTCGCGTACGCGGGGATGGACGCCCACACCTCCGCGGGGTCCGTCTTCGCGGACTGGATGAAGATGAGCCCGCCTTCAGTCAGGCCCGCGAGGGGGTTCCCCGTGTAAAGCGCGTTCACGTCGTTCAGGGCCACGAACTCCGCGTACTTCAACTCGCTGTGCACACGGATGGGCTCCTCGGCCACGGTCAGGTAGTAGTTCGTGGGCAGGCCCTTCTTCTCCGAGCCGTACTTGGGGTACGCCTGCACGTACAGGCCGAACACATCGCCCACCACGGTGGCGATGACTTTGTTCGTGGTCACCGACCCGTAGCCGCCCACCGAGTAGCCGCGCATGGAGAACGCGCCCCGCGGGCGCACGTCGGGGTCGACCTCGCGCTCCAGGGCCAACTCGTGCTTGATGCCCACGCAGAAGTAGCGGCGACCGTTGCCCGAAGCCATGTTCTTGGCCACGGCCACGAAGTCGCCAGGACGCACGTCACGGCTGCCGAGGCCCGCGGAGCCCGAGTAAATCGTCGGGATACGGGTGATCTCGGGGTAGCCGTCGGTGCCCACCAGTGCGTCCGCGAACGCGGCCTTGATCTCCGCGGTGAGTGGGTTGGACTGGGCCAGCGGGTTGTCCATGCGCTCCAGCACGGAGAAGGTCTTCACATGGGCCAGGGCCTCCACCAGTTCGGGGCCAGGGAAGGGGCGGAACACAGTCACGTGCACCACGCCCACCTTCAGTCCCAGGTGCTCACGAATCCAGTCCGCGGTCACGGCCGCGGTCTCCATCATGCTGCCCATGCCCACGATGGCGTACTCCGCGTCCTCCATCCGATACGTGTCCACGAAGCGGTAGCGCCGTCCCGTCAGGCGGTAGAACTCGTCGAAGGCCTCCTGCAGGGCAGGCCGCACCCGCTCGTAGAACACGCGCTGGGCAATCTTGCCCTTCATGTAGGAATCCTGGTTCTCCACCACGCCCGACATGATGGGGTTGTGGGGGTCCATCAGGTTGATCAACTTCTCGTTGGGGTTCCCCACGAACTCCTTCATCAACTCCAACTCGGGCA
>JALWHQ010000135.1 GCA_026983525.1 Anaerolineae bacterium
CGTCTACCCCTACCCCTGTTCCTGTTCCGCCCCTGCACATACCTTACATCGTGTCCGGATCGCCTTAAGGCCGTACTTTCCCGGGCCAAGGAGAAACAATGAGTCGATTTATCGTTGCCGTTGCCGTTTGTGTCATATTGGTAGGTGCCTGGACGGTTCTACAGCGAGGTGCCACGTACGCCCAGGGGTGTGTGGACGACGCGTTCGAGGAAAACGACGGGTTAGCGCAGGCGACTCCATTGGACCCCGGCACATACCCCGACCTGCGCGTTTGCCCGAACGATAAAGATTGGTACCGGATAACCCTGGACGCTTACACACGCGCGGATGTCGGTATCTCGTTTACCCACCAACAGGGCGACCTCGACCTGTACCTCATGGACGCCTCAGGCCAGCGGGTGTTGACCCAGTCCACCTCCACCCAATCCGATGTCGAGCACGTGGCCTACACCGTAACGACTCCCACCACCGCTTACGTCGTCGTCGAGGGGTATCGGGGCGCGAGCAATGCCTACACGCTGACGTACACCACACGGCGAAGCGATGACACCTTTGAGCCCAACGATGTGCCCTCACAAGCCCCATTTCTCGCCTCGGGCACGTACACGAACTTGATGTCCGTCCCGGGGAACGATGACTTCTTCGCGCTGACCTTGCCAGCGCGCTCTGTGGTGACGGTCACCCTCGCCTTTTCAGAAACCCTGGGAGACCTCGACCTTTACCTGACAAGCCGCTGGGGGAATGCCCTGCGCTCCAGTACGCGCCCGGATACGGGCGAAGAAAAGGTCGTGTATCCCACAAGCACGTCCGACATCGTGTACATCTGGGTGGACCACTACCGGGGACAGCGCACCATCCCCTACACCCTTACCGTGGATGTGGACGTGTATCCCTTCTGCCGCGAGGATGCCTTCGCGCCCAACGGCTCGTCTGCTCAGGCGAGTCCGCTCGAGAGTGGGGTGTACCGGCTCATACTGTGCCCGGGCACAGAGGATTGGTTCCGGGTGAGCGTGCCCGGACAGGGGGTGCTCGACCTGCGTCTGGACTTCGAGACCATGTGGGCGGACATCGATCTCAACTTGTGGAGCGTATCGCCCGCGGAGATTGTGGCCTGGCGACGCGGCGTGACCGACACGGAGCACCTGCGATACGTGGTTGAGGAGGCAGCCGAGTATCGGGTGCAGGTGTATTCGCGCGAGGATGTCCCCGTGGGCGCGCCCTACCTCATGTCCTACACCTTCGCCACGTTCACCCCAACGCCAACCCCGACCCCCACGTCCACCCCTACTCCCACCCTGACCGCGACGCCAACGTTCACGCCCACTCCCACCC
>JALWHQ010000136.1 GCA_026983525.1 Anaerolineae bacterium
CCCCCACACCTCCCTGGCCCACGCCAACGCCCGGCCCCAAGCGCTTGGATGTCCCCCCCGTGCTGACACCCGTCGTCATCGATGGATCCCTGGCCGAGTGGCAGGTTCCCCCACTCCTACACCTCAGCGCAACCAATGCCGAGACGGTTATGGGACAGCCGCCCGCATCCGACGACCTGACCGGGTGGCTGTGGAGTGCATGGGATGACCAGTACCTTTACTTTGCTGTGCACGTCGTGGACGACGTGCGCATTGGCAATGAAAGTGTGGACGTGTGGCGGGATGACGGCGTGGAAATCGCGGTGGACGGTTCGCCCGACGAGCAGACCGGCCCGGACCACCACCAATTCACGCTGGTCAGCGACGGCCGCTTGACGGACTTCGGCGGCATCCGCGACGTGCCGCCGGGCGTCGTCCACGTAACACGCCCCGTGCCCGGAGGCTACATCGCCGAACTCGCCATTCCCTGGAACGTGCTTGGAATCTCTCTCCCCACCGCCGGACAACGCCTCAATTTCACCTGGGCTTTGAATGATGATGACGACGGCGGGGACAGGGACACTTACCTTGTATGGGTTGGATCCTCCACGTTCTTTGCCGACCGTGGGATGGCCCCCCTTACCCTGCTCACCAGCCCGTACACTCCGACCCCAACCCCGTCTCCAACGCCAACCTCTTCCGTGCGCGAGGCACTCTTCCAGGAGGGGGTGGGCACGTATTCAGGCACGCGGGACACAACGCTAAACCGTTGGTTCCCCTCTACCCCTCTGGGGGATGAAGCCACGCTCAAAGTACGCTCGCTGGACGAAGCCTACGCGCTCCTTCGCTTCGAAAATCTTGCTCTCCCAACTAACGCGAATATCTTGGAGGCCACCCTGGAACTGTACCTCGTGCATACCACAGGCGACAACGGCATCACCCTTTACGTTCACCCGTTGAACAGGGCCTGGAACGAGCAAGAGGCCACCTGGACCATGGCAACGGCCACGAGTGCGTGGTCCCAGCCGGGCGCGTCGGGGATGCCCGCGGATAGGGCCCCCCTCCCGATCAGTGCAACCTCCCTTACGTCGCGCTCGGGTTGGATAAGCATGGACGTCACGGATGCGGTGCGTGCTTGGTACAGCCAACCGGCCACTAACTTCGGGCTCTTACTGCGCGCGACAAGCAATTACCCTGTAGAATTGACCTTCGTAAGTCACGAATGGCTGGGGGTACAAGTACGTCCTCGTCTTCGTGTTCGTTATACGGTAACATCACCTTAGCCGTCCCCCTCGTGCAAAGGGCAGAGGCTCGGACTCCCATGCCATCGGGATAGAGATCGGGCATAACCTTCCAAGGTAGAATACAAATTTGGCGTGATGAGGGGTAATAGGTAACATATAAAGTTGGACTTATCAATCGACGAGGTAAGGATATCTCGTCCGCATGTTTTCAAGGGAGGATAGGAGCCTTGCCGAACACACGATCTGCTGCTAAGCGAGTTCGTCAGAGTGAAAAGCGCCGATTGCGCAACCGTATGCACAAGGGGAGGGCGCGGTCGTACGTGAAGAGGGCCCTATCCCTTATCGAGGAAGGTCGCCTGGACGAAGCGGAGGAAATGGTGCGCCAAGCGATTAGCGCGCTTGACCGCGCGTGGGAACGTGGGGTGTTGCACAAGAACACGGTTGCACGCAAGAAGTCACGCCTGATGCGACGCCTGAACGAAGCCCGCAAGGCCGTCCAACAGCCCTCATAAGATAGGGGCGCCCTGTGAGCGCCCCTATTCCTCCCCTTGCTCGTCCCGCATCCCGCGGGGATGAAAGATGTAACCCACCCCATAAACCGTCACCAAGTAACGAGGATCCTCCAAGTCATCCTCGATCTTGCGGCGTAGCCAGTGAATGTGAACATCCAAGGTCCGTGTATCCCCCATGTAGTCTGTTTCCCACACAGAGCGCACCAAGTATTCACGCGACAAGACTTCCTTTGGGCGCTCCATGAACTCCCGCATGAGACGCGTCTCTACAGGAGTTAGATGATACGTTCCATTGGGACAACTCAAGCGGCGTAGGCGAACATCAAGTTCAAAGACTCCGACATGTAACGTGTCCCTGTCCCGATTTGCCAAAGCCTGGCGCATCCGCGTCTTAAATGTGCGGGTGGTAAAGGGCTTGCGCAGGTAACCATCGGCTGGGGGAAGTGAATCGATTGGATTACCGCCGGTAATCAGGATAAACGCCGTCCCAGGGCTACTGCGCCGTAGTCGTTTCATCATATGATGGGGATCCCCACGCAATGTAGTAATGTCCACACAACAAAGCGCGGGCGTATGCACACGCAACGATACGGATGCCTCGCGGCCGGAAGAAGCAACGTGAACATCCAACCCCGCGTTGCGCAGGCGTTTGACAATGCGCGCCCGCTCTGGGGACTGTGCGGCCACGTAGAGAATGTACGCCATTGTATAACCTCGTCAATTGGCCTTGTCCAGATCCTGGATTATTCGGAAAATCCTACCAATCGGTGGATGCGCTCAATGGTCCCTTTGTCGACAATTCGTGCTTGCCATGAAGCCAGGAAGGGCACAGCATCATCTTGGCCTTCTACCATGCGATGTAAACGCTCCTCCTCCTCTGGCGTGTGCAGGAAATAGGCAGGTAACGCCCGAGGTACAAGAGAACGTGGAACTTCACGACGGAACTTCCCTCGTTCCTCCCATACATGTGCAGAAATTCCGGCCAGATCTACAGTGGGACTGGCGAGCCCGAATGTCCACGTTTCGCAGAAACTACTGATAAAGGCCTTATACCACACGACGTGCTCGAATCGTTCGCGCAGAAAGTGCACCATGTACAATCCTTCGTACAAAGGTGGGCCAGGGTCTGGTGCGTGAGTAACCACAATGCCGTTCTCGGTTAGCCCACGCCGAATACCCGCGTAGATCTCCTCAAACAGATCCCGAGTCTCCGGCATTAGGTCTACCAAATCCACAATAATGACATCGAAGACATATTTGGGATTCTGTAACACATCGCGTGCGTCGCCGATCACCACATGGAGCCGAGGGTCGGAAAAAATCCCCTTCTGTAGATGAGAGAGGTAGCGACGACAGGCCCCCACTACCTGCGCGTCCAGATCCACCATGACAACCTGATGAACGCGTGAATCGCGCAGCACCTCACGCGCGGCCAAACCATCCCCCCCCCCAAGGATTAACACCCGCTTTGGTGAGGGATGAGCGAGCAAGGCCGGCACAACCAAATGCTCGTGATATACGTACTCATCCGCCTCTGCCAGTTGAAGCCAACCGTCAAGAAACAGACACATGCCCAGGCAAGGTACGTCGCCAATGGCGATATCCTGATAGGGAGAGCGCGCGCGATAATACCACGTGCGTACGGGAGTCGCCACCCACCGTCCCGAATGCACGCCCTCGAAAACGCCACCCTCGTACGTCACACTTTTTTCAGGGCATGACATTAAGGTCCGGCCCCTTCCAGAGGACTCCGCGCTCGACCTCGAACGTCTCCATGTGGGCGACCTTGAGCCGCTGGGCTAACACGTCCAAGGCCGTATGGGGATCACCATCGCACGCGAAGACATCGACGGCGGCGTACCCATGTTCGGGCCACGTGTGAATGGAAATATGCGATTCCGCCAGCAAGGCAACAAGGGTGACACCGTGAGGAGAAAACTCATGCACGAGGACATCGAGAACGGTCAAGTCACCTGCCTTGCAAGCTTCGAGGACACTCTCCCGCAGGTAACCGGGATCGTTCAGTAACGAAGGATCCCCCGACCAAATTTCGGCAATCAGGTGACGCCCCAGAGCAATGTGCTCGGCCGTCC
The DNA here is from genome assembly GCA_026983525.1 of Anaerolineae bacterium. Lineage (GTDB taxonomy): Bacteria > Chloroflexota > Anaerolineae > JAADDB01 > JAADDB01 > S141-23. Next base: position 3,829 of record JALWHQ010000136.1, read on the forward strand.
CCCGAAGCTCCCCCAGAGAAGTGAGCATCTTCTCCATAAAGAGCCTCCTTTCTTCGTTTCTGTGCCCACAGCACAGGTAATCATGCCTGCCTGTGTGCCAGGCAAACGGCCGAGGGGGCATTGCCGATCCGGGGATCGGCTGGCGTTGAGCGCAGCCTCAGACCGCACGTGCCTACCGCTTACACGCACGGCGCGTTTGGTCTTTTGGCATCGTCGTCGCCGTTTTTCACCCCCTTCCATCTGTGTGAAAACAGAACTTGCACGAATACTTTACCCCTATCCCCTACATACGTCAAGTCGCAAACGACAGACAGTATGCTTCCCGCTACAGGAGAAAGACACTACCCACGAGTATGCGCACTCCATCCGTCATGGACATATGATCGGTTCATGCGGCTGTGCACCTCAATAGACGCCATCAGCAATGACCGCGTATCGGACCGGCACAGCGCCAGGTCGTCCACTCAAAACGGTGAAATTCCACGATGCGCCAGGAGCCAATTCAGGATAATAGACGGGACTCGCCGTGCGCGCACAGTCTATGACATTTCCCTGGAGATTGTAAAGCGTCGCTACGACAATCACGGTCCTTACCGATGTGGGTTCATCATTGCGCACCGTGCCGGTTAGTTGGAACGTACCGTAAACCGAAATACCCGGCTGAAGATTGTAAAGCGTAAGGCGCGGATAGGGTTTTGTAGGCCCTACTGCCCCCACCACGTGAAGTTCATACCTATCCCACGTTGCCTCGCGCGGCAAAGGAATGTTAAAGCATGCCTTCTTATTCGACTCGACACGGTGGAGAAGAACAGGGCCGACAGAGGTGTGCACAACCTCTCCAGCGGCATTGTAAAGGTCAGCCCGAATGAACACATTCTTGATAGGATATGGAGCCAGATTTTCCACCTCGCCCACGATGTGTTGGGCAAAAGCGGAAGTATAACTCGAGTGATTATCCAGAATGCGGATGTAAGAGGGAGACACCGTCGACGGCGGAGTCAAAGTAGGGATGGACACAGTAAAAGTAGGCGAAATGGGAGGTGTATAAGTAAAAGGCGGCGTATAAGTGAACCAAGGCGTGGCGGTTGGCCCCCATTCCACCACATGACCGACGATGGGAAGAAAGGTCGTGTAACTGCCCGCCGCCATAACGCTTAACAGAGAGATGCCCAGGACTAAAGGAACGAGGAGCAACACTCGCGAACCCAACCGGCTCATGGCTACCCCTCCTCCACATCTTTTACTTCGCCTGACGCATCCCTGCTGAGGTATAATATAGCACAATCGGAGAACAAACGGCAAGATCTCCAAAGATCGGCAACTCGTGGGGGACAATGGGGCGATACCCACACGTATGCACGCAAGACCACATGTCCTATGACCAAATTCGCCGAAGTCGTTGTCAACGTACCCATCCATCATAGGCCGCGGCCCGATGACCCCGCGGCCTACTCCCCCGCGGGCCTCACCTTCCACTACAGCATCCCTCCCGACCTCGCGCGCACCCTCAAACCCGGCCACCTCGTGCGCGTCCCCTTCCGCCACAGCCAGGTGGACGCCATCGTCATCGCCCTCCACGACCAAAGCCCCGTGCCCGAGACCAAACCCATCCTCGCCCTCGTCTACCCCGACCCCGTCCTGACCTCCACCCAACTGCGCCTTGCCCACTGGATGGCCGAGACCTACCTGACCCCCCTCATCTACGTGCTCAAACTCTTCCTCCCCCCGCGGCTCACCGCGCCTCCCGAGCCCGTCCTCATGCTCGTGCCCGACGCATCCATCCCCGACGACCTGACCCCCGAACAGCGGCTGCTCATCGAACGCCTGCGCAAAGGCCCCCAGCCCGAACGCAACCTGCGCGTGGGGGGGCGAAACCTCGCCCGCGCCTCGGTGGTCGATCCCCTGATTGCCCGTGGCATCGTGCAGCGCACGCGCATGGTCGCGCGGCCGCGGCCACAGCCCCGCACCGAGGAATACGTCCGCCTCATCGCCGACGAAGAAACCATCGCCCACACCCTCCCCCAGTTGGGCCGTCCCAACCCCCGTGCGGACGTCCTCGCCTACCTCCTCTCCACCCCCGATCCCCTCCCGACCGTGGAGCAAGTCGTGGAGGCCGTCGGCTGCTCCCCCCAACTCCTCAAACGCATGGCCAAGGATGGCTGGGTCGTCCTCACCCCCTCCGCCACACGCCTGGTCTTCCTTCGCCCCATCCCCCAACTGCAGGAGGAAGCAGAACGCCTCGCTCGACGGGCGCCGGCCCAATCATTTGCATTGAAAAAGGCGCTGGAACTGGGGGCGGGAGCGAGCACGCGCGAACTCTACGCCCAGGGCGTCGGCCGTGCCCCGCTCCAAGCCCTCACCAAACGCGGTCTCATCACCCTGGTTCGAGACCCCGCCACCGTCCACCTTGCCCCCCCGCCCGAAGATGCCGAGGAGCGGATTATCGAATTGCGAGGACTCGTACAACACCAGCGTGTTATCCAGGTCCTCATGGACGAAGCCGAGCCCGTGTGGATTGGCTGGCTGTACGCGGAAACCCGCGTCGACCGGGCCGTACTGCGGGACCTGGAGGCCGCAGGACTTATCGCCATTGCCAGCGAGGAGGTG